>DGRT01000054.1:0-715 GCA_002391105.1 Lachnospiraceae bacterium UBA4381
CGCATCTGCATTATAAGCTACATTAATCTGAGATACATTCATTCTATACTTGTATCCTTCGATATAATCAATGTAATCCTGGAAACCTTCATATGATCCCTTATAAGTTACATTATATGCTTCAGTCTCAACAACATACTGCTGAGAAGCACCTTCCTCATCCTCTGCAACTTCTTCTCCTCCTAATACATAATATGTAGAAGGTCTAGGAAGTGAAACAGATACATTCTGGAATACATTATTCTCCTCAACACCCTTAAGGAACATAACTGTTGTCTCCTGATTAAGATCTGCCGGATAATTAACTAATTCTTCATCAAACTGCTTATTAAACTCTTCTGTCTCAGCTATATATTCATCCTTATGTTTTTCCTTCTCGCAGAGATCGTCATATCTGGTTTGAAGATCATTGATTTCAACCTGAAGCGCTTTACAGCTCTCATTCTTTGGCTTAGCAACTAAAAATATAGCTGCAACGATTGCTCCTATACCAAGTATAACCAGGAGCGCCTTGATACTACCTGTACTACTACTACTCATATCTCACATCCCCCTTTCCTTACTCTTCTTCCGCTGCATCTGTAAGGGATGCGTATGGATTAGTATATACACAAGTTAATGTAAACGTAAACTGAGAATTATTAGCCTCGTCAACGCTTTGAGTAACAGATGAAATGTAAACATCATCTATAAAATCAAAGGTCTTAAGATTAAC
>DGRT01000054.1:863-18737 GCA_002391105.1 Lachnospiraceae bacterium UBA4381
GTAGGAGTCTTCTCCTCTAACTTATCGATAAATTCATGAACCTGCTCATTTACATGATATGTAGAAAGAGCCATATTCTTAATGTCTGTAGCTCTGGCTTCAGCAGCATCTCTTTCCTGAATAATCTTCTCAATATAAGCTTTCTCTTCTATCTGTCTCTCCAAAGTTGCCTTCTTGTCAAGAAGAGTATTTTCCTTATGGATAAAATAGAAAGAAAGACCTGCAGCTATAAGAGCACCACATACCGCGATTGCAATAAACGGAGCCATACCACTTGATGTCTTAACTCCACTTCCTCCACCAGACTTAAGAGCAAAGCCCATTGGAGCAAGAGCACCACCGATAGGAGCTATTAAGTAAACAGGGCTGTAAAGTCTAAGATCAATAGATGGATCAAACTTTACATTATAGAGGCTATCCATGATTCTAGTAGAAACATTTAACTGAATCTTGAAGAGTCCATCTATTCCTCTAATAAGAGCTCCATCACCTGTAAGGAATACATCATCTATAGGATTATCAGGATTCTTTGAAGCATAGAAGTCCATGACACGACCTATATTATTGATGAGGTATCTGAAAGCACCAGTAGCTTCATTATCATCAAAATCAACTGTGATTATTCTTTCATTCTGAAGCATTGTCATTGCAGTAGTTGCATCAACATTCTTCTCCTGCATAACTACATTTACAACAGGATTTGTTCCATAAGGAACTGTTCTCTGGAGAAGAAGCTTATCTCCATGAACAACATTCAGAACAGTTGATTCAGATCCGAGCTGAATAACCATAGTTGTTGACTGTTCTGTAGTCTGAGTCTTTATGAGCTGAAGCATCGCATTACCTATGTAATCGATGTCTACAACCTTAAGACCTGCAGCCTGAGCAAGATCATAATAATTTCTAACCATATTCTCAGGTGCTGCAACAGCCATAACTCTAAGCTGTTTTGTTCCATTTTCATCTACAAATGATTCAAGAACTGTATTAGCTATTACATAATCCTCGATATTATTAACCGGGAAGTACTCTGATGCACTTGAGTTAATAAGTGCAGGAACCTTCTTCTCTGGAACGAAAGGTAATACAACTTCTCTGTTAACTATCTTTGTAGAGTTCATAACAAATATAGCATTTTTATTAGAAATACCTGAAGCATTGAGCTGATTTCTAATCTCACTTGCTATACGCTGAAGATCACGAATCTGACCATCTTCAAAGCTATCCTCAGGCGTCTCAAATATAAGTACCTTATGGATATAGGTCTGCTTCTTCTGTGAAGCTGTGATCTCTACAATAGTTATACTTTCATTAGTAATGTCTATTGATAAGACTTTGTTATTTGCCATTCTATAGCCTCCCTCATTTTATCAGTAGTTTCTATTTAAAGGTTTACGCTACCTTTCTACAGATCAGCTGTACCCCCTTTACATAAGCATCCCGAATTCATAAGGAATCGTTCCAGAATTCCTGACGAACATCTCTTCACAATGATTATGTAAAGGAAGAAATAAAAACCGCTGATCATTATAAATACATTTTTTCAATACTTGACAATAAAAAAGAATCAACAAGACAAGATTCCAAAGGACGAGTTTGGAATCTTATCTTGAAAAGATTTATGATTTACTTATAGCTAGCGTCGATATCTGGCTGTATCTCCCACTTAGTAGGTGCAGTTGAAGAACCAAGCCAAACTACAGGCTTTCCATTATTACTTACACCAATTGCCCACTGTGAAGCACTTTCCTTTGTATACTTAATCTTTGGAGCAGTTCCACCAATAGATGAATTAACTTCTCTATCAAAATTCGTATGACCAGTACTGAAAGAACCTGTACCAACTGCTGCTGAACCAATTACAGAACCATTCATAGAACTAGCAACTTCAGAATAAGCATCTTCATTAGCAAGTGCTGCAGAAACAGCAGTATTGATTGTTTCACCTGCAGCAACATCATCAGCTCTACGTGACTTATCAATATATCTGATAAGTGCAGGTGCGATAGCTGCAGCAAGAATAGCCATGATAGCTATAACGATAATAAGCTCTACGAGTGAGAATCCCTTATTCTTCATAATCTCTTTCTCCTTTTCATAAAAATATTATAGATTTTAAATAGTGTATAATATTGTCGCTCGCCCGACGATATTTCACTTTAATATATAAAGGGTTATACCCATTATATCTTTTTAGTAACTGTCAACCGCATCGTACATACTAAGTATAGGTGAGTAAACCGCAATAACTATACCACCGACAACAAGAGCAAGTACAACGATGATAAGCGGTTCCATAGCTGATGCTATAGCATCTGTAGCAAGATCGACCTCATCCTCATAGAAGTCAGCAACCTTACTCATCATATCTTCGATATTACCTGTTTCCTCTCCGATATGCATCATCTGAGGAAGCATAACAGGGAATATATCCATGTCCTTGATAGGCTTTGATAGAGGAACGCCTCGTGATACCTGAACCTTACATTCCTTAAGCTTATCTCTGATAATCTTATTCTTCATAACATTTGCCGTCTGTTCAACCGCTTCTATCATTGGAATACCGGATGAAAGAAGTGTGGCAAACGTTCTTGAAAAAGTAGCTGCAGCCGTTTTGATATTAAGAGTACCAAAAATCGGAACTTTAAGAGCAAAATTCCCTTTGAATTCCTGCCCCTGATCAGTAGCCGCGAACATCTTCCATGCAACAACTATCACTGCTATAATCGCAAGAAGTATATACCAACGATGCACCAGGAAATTCGAGAAGTTAACCAAAAGCTGTGTTGCTATAGGAAGGTCCGCTCCCATTTCTTCGAACATTTCAGCAAAGGTAGGTACAACTGATGTAAGCATGATGACAACTACACCACAGGTTACGGCAAGTACGACTATAGGATACATCATAGCACTCTTAATCTTACCTTCGATATGTCCATCTTTCTCAAACTGTACTGCCATACGCTCGAAACAGATTTCCATCTTACCTGATGACTCACCGGCCGCAACCATGTTGCTAAGCATCGGTGGGAATATATTGGAGTTAAGCTTCATGGCATCTGCAAGAGTACCACCCTTCTGAACAAATGCCGAAGCTTCCTCAAGTGCTTCTACCAAAGCTTTATTCTCAAGACTGGTTGCAAGCATATCAAGTGCTGATATAACCGGAACACCGGCTCTCAGTACTGCTGCCATCTGCTTACAAAAGATTGCCAGGTCTTTGTTCTTAGCTTTCTTCTTAAATAGGTTGAACTCAGTACCCTTCGCTTCGCCAAATTCGGTGATATTGAGTCCCTCCGCACGAAGTTTGGACTTCGCTGCTTCTTCGCTACCTGCTTCTACGGTTCCTTTTTTAACCTTTCCAGAAGCATCCATAGCTCTGTAACTATACTTTGCCATATTCTATCCTCCGCCCATTTTTTACAACATACTACATTTATCAAAATATACAATACTTTACATAAAATTGCAACCATTTTGCATACAAGTTATGAACAAACTGTTAACAAGCAAGTCTTATTCACTAAATGTACACAGTGATTTTTATACATTTTATACAATATATATACCACTGTCATGTCATGCACCATATATATTGATAAGAGCAGCATATTTTTGATTTCACATTTTTTCTCTTACTTTTAATCACAATCGCTTCACATAATCTGCTGTTCCTCTGCATATTATATGAAGAATCACTTAGTTTCTAAATCACAATATTCCGATTAATACAGATTCTTCTTCATGTTGATCTGATCCTGTGCATAGAGAAGTGCATTCTCCTTGGTAATCTGACCATTTCTGAACATCTCTATCAGACAGTCATCCATCGTTACCATACCTACATTTCTTGAGGTCTGGATAGATGATGTGATCTGATGTGTCTTTCCTTCACGAATCTGCGCTCTGATAGCTGATGTAGCAAGCATTACCTCGAAGGCTGCACACCTTCCCTTACCATCCGCTGTCTGGATAAGCTGCTGTGAGATAACTCCCTCTATAACCATCGCAAGCTGAATACGAATCTGCTGCTGCTGATGAGGTGGGAATACGTCGATGATACGGTCAACTGTTGCTGCAGCTCCGATAGTATGCAGTGTGGAGAAAACCAGATGTCCTGTTTCTGCTGCTGTTATAGCTATCTGAATAGTCTCAGGGTCACGCATCTCACCAACGAGGATTACGTCAGGATCCTGACGCAGCGCTGCTCTAAGTGCGTTATCAAAGGAAAGCGTATCCATACCAAGCTCTCTCTGGTTAACTATCGACTTCTTGTGATGATGTATGTACTCGATAGGATCCTCAAGAGTGATAATGTGGTTACTGGTATTCTCATTACACTTATTAATAATAGAAGCAAGTGTTGTTGATTTACCGGAACCTGTAGGTCCTGTAACCAATACCAGTCCTCTCTTCTTCATATAGAGATCTACTACTGCAGGTGGAAGTCCTAACTGCTCAGGTCTAGGGATGACAGTATCAATCTTTCTGTAAGCAGCAGCCATGTTACCTCTATCCATATATACGTTAACACGGAATCTTCCCTTTTCTCCAACAGAGTATGCAAAGTCGCATTCACCTCTATCCTTAAGGATAGCCTTCTGTCTTTCATTCATAGTCATACCGATACTCTCTGCAGCCTCTGATGGACTGAGAGGCGGTACATCAACGTCCTGAAGTGTTCCATTAATACGAAACTTTGGTGGGATACCTACTGCCAAATGTATATCGGATGCATTCTCGTCAACCGCCAGGCTTAGTAGTTCGTCCATATCAATCATATTATTGTTACCCCCAATCTAATTATATTTACTAGTTATTTATTTTCGCCTTTATGTAAAATAAAACTACAAATCCAGCAAAATTAAGAGCTTCTTACTTATTAATAGTTATCACCAGTTGTATAAACTATCTTCTTCATCTCTGCTATAGAAGTAGTTCCTGCAAGCACGTGTCTTGCTGCGGACATCTTAAGTGTTGACATTCCCTCTTCAAGAGCCTGTTTCTCGATAACGTCTGCTGTGGCTCCCCTCGATATAACAGCCTGAAGTGCTTTTGAAACCGGCATCATTTCATATACACCGATACGTCCTGAGTATCCTGTATCATTACAGAGAGGACATCCAACCGGTTCATATATTACATAATCATCCTCCGGATCATCTACTCCCAGTACTATCTTCTCATCATCCTCTGCAAGTCTTGGTTCGCGGCAGGATTTGCAAAGTCGGCGCACAAGTCTCTGTGCTATAACTCCTACCAGAGCATCTCCGGCAACGTACGGCTCGATACCCATATCGATAATACGTGTAACTGTTGATGCAGCCGAGTTAGTATGGAGCGTGGATACAACCAGGTGTCCTGTGATAGCGGCCTGTACTGCTATCTGTGCTGTCTCGCCATCTCGAATCTCTCCTATCATTATGATATCAGGGTCCTGACGCAGGATAGAACGAAGTGCAGCCGCAAATGTCATCTCCGCCTTAACATTAACCTGAACCTGATTGATACCATTTATATTAGCCTCGACAGGGTCTTCAACTGTGATGATATTAACATCTTCAGTATTCAGCTCTGACAGTGAGGTATAAAGTGTTGTTGATTTACCGGAACCTGTAGGTCCTGTAACCAGGATGATTCCATGCGGGTTGCTGAGGATGCCGTCAAATACTTCAATTTCCTCAGGAGTAAATCCAAGTCCGGACTTAGGCTTGGTAAGTCCATCCTTGGAGGTAAGTCTCATAACCGTCTTCTCGCCAAATACCGTAGGCAGGATGGAAACACGGACATCGAACTCTCTTCTATCTACTATGATAGTGATACGACCGTCCTGAGGCTTTCTTTTCTCAGCTATATCCATACCACCAATGATCTTGATACGAGCTGTGATAGCCGGAAGTATGCTGAGTTCATAGGACATTACCTGCTTCAGAGCACCATCGATTCGATACCTGACACGAACATTCCCTTCGAGAGCCTCGATATGAATATCAGATGCACGCTGTCTGACACCACCTTCTATAATCTGATTAACCAGGAGGACTATAGGTGAGTTATCTATCTCATCTGAGAAGGCATCTGCTTCCTCTTCAGCTCCGGCTCCCATTTCCAGTTTATAAGCTTCAGCCGCTTCCATAGCTTCGGCACTTCCGTAGAACTTACCGATAACATTCTCCAGATCATCCTGGAAGGAAAGAAGTGGTTCAACCTGAAGTCCACTGGATATGCTGATATCATCTATCGCCATCAGGTCCATAGGATCAGCCATGGCAACCTGAAGCATGTTCGGGTTGTCAGGTGAGAAGCCTATAGGCATGGCTTTGTATTTCTGTACTAAGTCTTTGGATACGAGCTTGATAACATTTTCATCTATCTGTACACTCTGTATCTCACAGTAATCTATCCCCATCTGGGTAGTAAGTACGGTGATCAGAAGTTCGCGGCTGATAAATCCCATCTCCATGATGATGTTACCAATCATTCCGCCCTCTTCCTTCTGCTTTGCGAGTGCTTCCTGGAGCTGTTCATCTGTAATAGCTCCTGCCTCGACAAGAAGGTCACCGACACGAATCTTTTTTCTGGCTCCGGTTAATCGCATATTTCCTTCTCCTTATATAGCTTCTGCCAATGGGTACACATCATTACATTTCATCATGCTTTCAGGATAGTTCATCGGAGTAAACCATATAACCCCTTCTATGTACTAGGCGCACTACCCCCTACCCGTGACGTTAACATAACGATTATAGCATAATAGAAGTATTATTCAAAATCTTTTTTGTTTTTTTGTAATTTTTGTGCAAAATCACAAAGGTGCCAAGTTACTTATAACAAAATTAAGTCTTTTTTTTAGACATGTTGTACAATACAGGTTACGTTAGTCAATTTACATCAGTTTTCTAAGTATCATTCCTTCTTTTACTGAGGTTATATTACCATCCCCCTGAATGTCCAGCTTTATTCTAAGTCTCTGCTTCGGATGTGGTGCGGATTCCATAAGATTTCCGTACTCATCCTTTATCTCAAGCACCTTTACCTGCAGATTGCTGTCATATAGCATGATTTCCAGAAGGTCCCCAACAGAGAACTTGTTTTTCTGATACAGTTCGATACTTCCGTCATCATTTATCTGTTCGATTCGGCCCATATATACCGCGTTTTGTATATAGGTATTATTGTCATATATTTGATCCTCTTCAGAAGGTTTTCCATAATAGAACCCTCTGGTAAAGTCTCTCATGGTGCATGCCGCTATCTCCTGTCTGTAATGCTCCAGTCTGGACTCATACAAATCAGGATCTGTAAAGTAGTCATCTATAGCCTCTCTATAGGTTCTGGTAGTCACCGCAACATAAAGATTCGTCTTCATGCGTCCCTCAACCTTGAAGGAATCTATACCCGCATTTATCAGATCCGGAATCTTATCAATCATGCAGAGATCCTTAGAGTTAAATATATATGTTCCCCTTTCATCTTCCTCTACCGGCAGGTATTCTCCCGGACGATTCTCCTCCATAACGGCATATTTCCACCTGCAGGGATGCGTACAAGCTCCCCTGTTAGCATCTCTTCCGGTAAAATAATTCGACAAGAGGCATCTTCCGGAATATGATATACACATCGCACCATGCATGAAGGCTTCTATTTCCATATCTTCAGGAATATTATCCCTGATGTCACGTATTTCCTTAAGTGACAGCTCCCTTGCAGCAACGACTCTGGTGGCACCCATATCCTTCCAGAACCTGTAGGTCATATAGTTGGTATTATTTGCCTGAGTGCTGATGTGAATATCTGTCTCACTTCCGGCAAGAACTTCTCTTGCTATGGCAAACATTCCGGGATCAGATATAAGCACCGCATCCACGCCTATATCTCTTAACTCCTCAAAGTATTCCTTTGCTCTCACTATGTCTTCATTATGGGCAAATATATTGGTAGTGACATAGAGCTTTACCCCTGCCTCGCCGGTTATCCGTCTTGCCTCCTGCATTTCCTCATGTGTAAAGTTATCCGCCTTGGCTCTTAGTCCAAATCTGTTACCACCTATATAAACCGCGTCTGCACCATAATCCACCGCAACCTTCAGGGTTTCCAGGCCACCTGCCGGGATTAATAATTCTGGTTTATTCATGTCATCTCCTATTATCTCTTAGCATAGTCATTTCAATTATCTTTTTTTCTCACAACAGATACGGCTACACCATCCGCAACAGACAGTATAGCCGTATCCAGTCTATCATCATTTTTAATACTATATACATATTCCCGCATTCTGTCATGAATAGTTCGGTCTCTCTTTTCCACAAGAAAATGCGACTCCAGAACCTCACCATCAGTAAGGATGTTATCCGTTATTATAACCGTTCCCGGATGCGACAGCCTTATTGCTTCTTCGAGATAATTCTTATACTGTGCCTTGGCTGCATCTATGAAGACCAGATCGTATGTTTTATGTTGTACCTCTGACAAGAGCTTGGCTGCATCTCCCTGATGAATAGTTATATTCGAAGCATATACAGCACTGCCTGATGAATACTCAGCTTCGTTTCCAGAGGAATGGCGGCGAGCCTTCAAGGCTTCATTCTCCTGCAAATAAGAATCCATATACCGCCTGATATTACTCTTTGCCTCTGCTACTCTTCTTTCATCCAGCTCATATGTATCTATCTGCCAGTCATCCTCATAAAGCCCAAGCAATCTATCTGCTATTACAAGTGTCGAATATCCAACCGCAGTTCCAATCTCCAGAACATTATGTGGCTTTACAATATCCAGCATCACCCGCAGAAAATCCCGCATCTCAACCCTGATAACCGGAACCTCATGCTCCAGTGATTCGTTATAGATATCCCCAAGCACTCCCTTGTCATCTCTGGAATATGAAATTATAAAGTTTCTAATACGTTCATAGTCCATATAGTGAACTCCCAAGTTAGTTATATCACGAGAAGCTGTCGCTGCTCATAAACCGCCGAACCTAACGGTTTATCACCAGGAAACTATTCCTGTGTACCGGCACCTTCAGCGTCACCGCCTTCGCCAGCGTCTTCAGCTCCCGGTTCGTACCCTTCATCTCCTTCAGCACCGCCATCACCAGCACCCACGTTGGAGTTATCAATGATCTGATTCTCATCTACCGGGGTATCACTCTCTGTCGTCTCTTTTTCTTCCTCATCATTTGTCGTTACACCACCTGTGATGATTCCTATTATCTCGCTATATTTCATAGAAGGAGAAAGCTTATATTTCCCAGCCTTGATATTTCCTCCAGCCTCACTTATCTTGATCTTTGCCATCATGACATATTTATTCTTAATAACGCCGGCATCATATAATGTTCCCGATATTGCACTGGTTGAAGAATCCGGTTCTATGGTAACTACAACATAGTCTGTATTTTTTACATTTTTCGCCGAATCATAGAATACATCATGGGCAAAATTGAAGGACATGGAAAATGCTTTCACAAACAAAAAGATGATTATGACATCAACTAATAGGTCAATCGAATAGTTGAGTGCCACCCTCAGTCGTCCTTCAGTTCTATATGCCTGTTTTCTTCTAGCTTCAGCGCTTCTAATCCTTGCCATATTAAATAATATCCCTCCACTTGGATATATCAACTAAACCTTTACATAAAGCTACTCACTAAATAATATGATGTGGTTATCAAAAGTACCTTTTTGACACCATATGACTTACAGATTGCTCCATTACTAAAGCAATTCCCGCAATCATAGAAACACTCAGAAACCGCTACTTCCTATGAAAAATGCTATTCTCTCGTGTTTCATCGTGTCTTAAACTCAGATATTAAGTCCATCCGTAACTTCAGATATTATGCTTCTGATCAGCTTGGACAGTGAACTTTCCGCACGTAAGAACTCATTCACTGTAGAATTATGAATAAGCTCATCATTTTCATGGTACATGCGAAGTATCTCATCATATGGATTGCCATCTGTATATTTGAGTACGTCTGCATATCTTGCCTTGAATTCCTGAAGTGAATTGTACAGTTCTTCATTCGCTTTAAGACTGCTTTCTGCAAATACATAATTTTTATATTCCTTGGAATCCATCAGCATCTGATTCAGTTTTTTACATTCTTCAATAATCTCATTCATCTGTATCACTCAACTTCCGATATGATAGGAAGAATCATAGGATTCCTCTTGGTTCTCTCCCACAGGAACTGTCCCAGATCATCCTTTATCCTGTTTTTTAGTTTCGCCCAATCAGTCTCTCCCGCTTCTACACATTCATATATAGTTTCTGATACTATATCCTTGCACTGTTCTATGAGGAGTTCCGCCTCCCTCACATATACGAAGCCTCTCGAAACTATATCCGGACCGGAAAGAACCTGCATAGATCCTTTTTCCAATGTAATCGCAACTATCACCAGTCCATTCTCTGAAAGATGATGTCTGTCACGTATAACGATATTTCCTACATCACCAACACCGAGCCCATCCACAAAGACTCCCTGAGCAGGAACCTTATCCACAACCTCAAATGTATCTTCGCCTACTTCAAGAACCTGACCACATGTGAGTATCTTGATATTCTCCTTTGGTATTCCCATTTCATTTGCCAGCTCTGCATGACGCTTCAGATGACGATACTCGCCATGAACGGGAATGGCATACTTTGGTTTTGTAAGTGCGTATATAAGCTTTAATTCTTCCTGACATGCATGTCCGGAAACATGAGTATCATGATAGATAACCCGTGCGCCCTTCTGCTCCAGTTCGTTCATAACCCTATATACCGACTTTTCATTTCCCGGTATAGGACTGGAGGAAAATATAACAACATCCCCCGGTACTATTGATATCTTATTATGTATAGATGCCGCTATGCGGGAAAGTGCCGCCATATTCTCTCCCTGACTTCCGGTTGTTATGTAAACCAGTTTCTCGGGTGTATAATTTGTTGCCTCATCTATATCTATAAGTGTATGCTCAGGAATACTTATGTACCCCAGCTCAGAAGCTATTCTGATGATATTAACCATGCTTCTGCCTTCAACTATGACTTTGCGTCCATACTTATAGGCTGAATTGATAATCTGCTGAACTCTGTCAACATTAGAAGCAAAGGTAGCAATTATCAGTCTGTGATTTCTATTATCATCAAATATATGGTCAAAGGTTTTACCTACTGTTTTTTCAGATGGTGTATAACCGGGACGCTCTACATTTGTAGAATCAGCCATAAGTGCAAGCGCGCCCTTCTTTCCAAGCTCGCCAAATCTCTGAAGGTCTATAACGCCTCCGAACACAGGAGTAAAATCAACCTTGAAATCCCCGGTATGAACTATTATACCTGCAGGGGTATATATAGCAAGGGCACAGGAATCCGCTATCGAATGATTGGTCCTGATAAACTCAACCCTGAAGCAGCCCAGATTGATAATCTGACCATAGCTTACCACCTTCTGTCTGATGCTGTCCTGAAGACCATGCTCCTCCAGCTTGTAATTTATCAGTCCCATAGTAAGCTTGGTTGTATATATAGGTATATTTAACTCTTTCTCAATATAAGGAATAGCTCCGATATGATCCTCATGACCATGTGTCACAACCATTCCACGAAGCTTGTCTTTATTATCTTTAAGATATGTAATGTCCGGAATTACAAGATCGACGCCCAGCATATCCTCGTCCGGAAATGCAAGACCGCCGTCAATTACGATTATATCGTCACCGTATTCTATTGCTGTTATATTCATCCCAATCTGTTCCAGACCTCCCAGTGGGATAATCTTAACTTTTTGTTCTGCCATTTTTATTACTATTCACTTTCTATTGCTTTAACAAATCTCTGTATTCTTTCATCACTAGCTGGATGTAGTCGAAGTCAACAGTTCCATTATAACTACCTGGACATATTATCCAGATAACTCTGCAATATAATAGATGCAGCAATCTTATCTATATACTCTTTTCTTTCGGATGGAGCGACCTTCATCTCAGCCAGTATCTCATCTGCCTCAACGGTTGTGAGTCTCTCATCAACCATTTCATAGGGAAGTCCTGTACGACGTGACAACTCTTCTGCAAATGCCACGCATAGCTTTGCACGTTCCCCTTCTGTGCCATTCATATTATATGGCATCCCGATTACAAGCTTACCGACCTCATACTCAGCAATAAGGGCTTCAAGTCTCTGGTAAGTCTTACGAAGCTTATTTGGTCTTTCTCTCACTACAGTCTCTATCGGCTGGGCAGTAATGAGCAGTCCGTCTGATATGGCAACTCCAACTGTTTTGTCACCATAATCCAGTCCCATTATTCTCAAATTATGAATCCTCTTGTAACTTATTCTTTAATTGCGACAAAATGCTAGTCCCCTTGTTACCTAACGTGACAAAGTGCCTGTCCCCCTGTCACCTAATTGTGACAAGGTGCCTGTCCCCCTGTCACATGTGACAAGGTGCCTGTCCCCTTGTCACCTAAGCTGTGTATCGATATAGTTTTGCATAAGAAGCTCCAGGATCTCGTCACGTTCAGCCTTCATGATAAGGCTTCTGGCGCCCTTGTAGCTCGTGATATAGGTTGGATCCCCGCTCATTATATATCCAACTATCTGATTAACAGGATTGTATCCCTTCTCTGCAAGAGCCTCGTAAACATCTCTTACGATATCCGAAACCTCGATTACATAGTCTCTTTCGATATTTACATCCTGTGTGTGTTCATTATTATACTGTCCCATACTTTCACTTCCTTCTCAAAGTATACTAAATAAAACCTTATGATTCTAACCCTGATAAATTATTATAAAATCCAAATACTCCCACAGCTAACAGACTGCAAAGCTTATACATAACACGATATGTGATAAAAATCGTAAAGTCCACTATACTATTAAAATCCATAAAAACATCATAAACCACAGTATCTTATTATGATAACATACTGTCACCATTTCTTGCAAGTCTGCTGCAGGAGGCAAAACCGGTTTATAATCCCCAGATTACCATTCACGGTTCAACATCACATAATTATCGCCAGTCTGCGACGTGGCACCTAACATTATTTCTGTCTGGAGGCTGCAATATGCCCCCCGACACTATTTCTGTTTGGAGGCTGCGATGTGCCGCCTGACACTATTTCTGTCTGGAGGCTCTTATATACTTCAGTGCATACAGCATCACAAATATGATAGCAAGTATAAACAGAAGTATGGTATAGAATTCACAGGCACCGCTGATTCCATTAGCAAGCACCGCCTTATCAGAGAAAAGAAATGCAACCAACGAAGCAAGTCCGTAACCTATAAGCATCTCGTTCTGACTTCTCATTACTGTAAGAAGCTGTCCCAGAAGTGCTACAAATCCCAGAAATCCGCTTCCAAGCATCATCATAAGTAGATCCGACTTGTATGGTGCCAGGTCTGTCTTATACATTAAAGACAGCACCGGAATACCCAGCAGCCACGCCCCCGCCACACAGACAAGCGTCAGAACTATTACAAGTCCGGCCTGAATGAGAGAAGACTTCAGATATTCCTTATATTTATGCTCATCCCACATAAGAGAAACCTTATATAATATAGGGTTGAAGATAAATGTTACCAGTAACTGTACAACAAATACAGGCATTGATATAAAACCATATATCGCCTGAAGCTCATCATTCAGATATCTGTCTATAGAATTACGAGGTGCCGCACCTATGTATATCGTTAAAAATGAACCGATACACAGAGGCGACATAACCAGAAGAAGCTTCCACACTCTCTTCATAGAATAAGTATTCTTTTCCGAAACAAACGCCCTTGTCAGAATTATAAAAAATCCGCACACCGCTATGGTAAAGATAGTGCTTATTATAGTTGATAGCAAAAGATTTCTTGTTATAAATATAAGTATTGCCCAAAGAACGATAGTAAGTATCATCCTAAGTGCCAGACACTTTGCCGCTACATCAAGCCTGTCATTTTTCTGATATTCAGCCTGATATATATCTTCAAATGCATCAGGCAGTTTATATATACACATCCATAAAATTATAGATGTTTTCTCACCGGAATAACCATTTCTGTTGGCAACCCACAGAACATAAAGGGTTGAAACCAACGCCATGGCTATGCAGGTTATGATACGGGACATCCTGTATTCCCTGAATACATATTCCTTCTTAACATCTGACACCTGAAAGGAACGGCTTCCGTACTTACCAATAGAAAGAAACAGATTGGAATCTGTGTTACCCATGGTATATATACCTGCCGGAACAAGCCCAACTGTATGCGTCATCACCATTAGCAGTATGACTGACTGAAATGCGTTTGTCATACTGCCGATCATGTTCCAGAGTGCCGCACTTCTTTCAACATTATCACTCTCTGTCAAAAACCTTTTTAATAACTTCATGCTAAACTATATACTCTTTGCCCTTTCATATTCATCTCTTTCCAGGAATGGGAACATATCATCAATTGGTGGTGATACGATACGCCCGTCAGGAAGTACCTTTGATGAAAGCTTTGGCGAGAATATCTGCTCATCAGATACGACCACATCAACCATCACCGGTCCCTCTTCCTTTAGCGCCTCATTAATTATATCATCTATACCTTCAAGACGGTCTATCCTGTAGAACTTAAACCCAAATGTATCCGCGAGCTTATCAAATGGAGGAAAGCTCACACCATTTCCTTTACTTACTCCAACAAGTCCGTCCCCAAAAAGATTATTCTGAGTCTGTCTGATGCTGTGATATCCATTGTTATTCATTATAAACAGCTTAAAATCCAGCCCCAGCTCACTTATAGTCTGAAGCTCCTGAAGATTCATCATAAGGGAGCCATCTCCGTCAAGACAGATAACTCTTTCCGGTCTGTCATTATCGGAAGACAGCTCGTCAGTTTTAAGACGTCCATTTGCTATATCTCTTCTCGCAACACCCGCACCCAGTGCAGCCGGAAGTCCATAGCCCATGCTGGCGCAGCCGGAATTGGTAAAGAGTCTTGTTCCGGACTTTATTACTGCTCCCTGGAAGCCTATAACGCAGGCTGAACCATTTCCTGTAACACATACCTCACTGTCTGACATATCTTCAAAGAATCTCTTAACAAATACATATGGATTGAGAGGCTTATCTGTCTCATAATATTCCGGAAGAACCGCCGGATACTTCTCATTAAGTCCCTTTGAAAACTCCAGCCAGTGTCTATGCTCATCAACAGACTTAGTAGTTCTTTCATACTTACCTGCATCTATTCCGCGAACAAGCGCTTCCATGAGATCCTTCACATCTGCATGAACCTTCATATCAGGAGTAACCGTTGGCTTCTCCAGCTCATTCGCATCAATATCACAGATTATCTTGTAGGCATTCTTTGCCCAGTCCTTATAGTTATAGCTGATAAGACGAATATTAAGTCTGGAACCCAGCACAAGGATAAGATCAGCATTTTCAACTGCAAAATTACCCCCACGGGTTCCGACCGTACTTGGTCTTCCAACAAAATAAGGATTATCATCAGGAAGTGTGTCATGTGCATTCCAGGCTGTTACCACCGGTATCTGCAGCTTGTCAACCAGCTCCAGAAATGCCTTCTCTCCTCCTGCCAGTCTTATAGCTGTACCCGCAAGAAGAAGAGGCTTCTTAGCTTCACTGATTCTTCTAAGGATCTCTGCAGCCGTCTCATCACTGACAGTTTCCGGTTCTTCCTTTTTAAGAAGCTCCCTTTCCTCCTCGCTGCCGGTAAAATGTACTAATTTTTCCGTCTCTATCTTGGCTGCCTGGACATCAAGAGGCACGTCTATCCATACAGGACCACCTCTTCCCTTGGTTGCAAGAAACAGCGCTTTCTCCAGATGATAGGCTATCTCATACTCATCTGTCACCATAACTGCATACTTAGTCATGTTCCGTACACTTTCAACGATCTGATATTCCTGATCTCCCAACTGTCTGAGCGGAACCTCTGTAGCCCAGGTTGTAGTTTCTCTTTTTACCTGTCCTGAGACAATAAACATAGGAATAGAATCCAGCCATCCTCCCAGAACTCCTGTCATAGCATTAGTTCCTCCGGGTCCACTGGTAACATTTACAGCCGCTAATTTACCTGTAAGCCTGGTATAGCCCTCCGCTGCAACAGCACTTCCCTGCTCATTATGATTAAATACAAATCTGAGTCCTTCCTTATGTCCCAGACTGTCATTCAGATGCATGGCTCCACCGCCGGTCACACCAAACACAGTACATATACCATTATCTACCAGAAAGTCCGCAATATAATCAGATAATTTCACTATCATCTATCTACCTCACATTTATCAGTTCCAATAAATCTTTTTTCAAAATAATAATTCCAGCGAACCACCCGGTAATTGAATCACCGGGGTTCCACTCCGTTATTCATAGCTCATAAGTTCAATCCCTGTAACTACGCCTCATAAAGTGATGACGTAACAAACGTAACCTCCAGCTCCGGTCTGAGCTCCGCCAGCTTGTCCTTTGCATACTGGTTAAGCTCTGCTGTTCTATCCTTTATAAATGTATATTCCATATCAGGATTTACAAAGTTCAGCTTATCTTCGCTATATCCATCAAAGCCTGCCGCATAAACCTTTTTAACTCCTGCTTTTATCATAGTCTTCAGAAGCATGATAAAGGAGTTATCTATAATCTGGGCTTTTTCATCAATCAGTCCACTATAGTTAAGGTTATAATCAAACTGCGCGGTATGACTTGTCACATTTGAAGTACCGATAGTTTCCAGATTATTTCCCTTTCTGGAAAGTGCCGTAGTCATCTGCAGATACCTCTTGGAATTACTGATGAACACCATATCCGGTTCAACAAGCGCCGGTATATAATTGATAGAGATAATCTTTACATTATCCCGCTCGCGATCAGACAGAAAGCTCTGTATCTTCTCCTGTTCATCTTCAACAGATTTACCGGGTCCGACTATTAATATATCTTTTCCTGCAAGCGCATCTCTAAGCTTGGCAAGACTTTCCTGGTCATCAATATCATGGCTCTGATATTCCAGATAAAGATCCTCCATATATTTCTTATCATATAAAAGCTTCTTCTCGCCCTGAAGTCTGGAAAGAAGCTCATTGATGGACTTGATAGAAAGAGTCTTTTTATTCATCAGATCAGCCACATAGTTTGGATGACAGTCATTCGATGCAGCCAGATAGAAGAACAAGTTATACCCCCACGTTGCAGGAGTATAGAAGTTCATGATATTTGCATCTATTGCTTCCAGCATCTGACTTATATGATAATGCTTACCGTAGTGCTCATTCATATGCATTGCCACAAGCTCTATAGGTGCATTTCCCGCACTCTTACCCATACCGTAGAGAGTTCCATCTACCAGCATAGTACGCTCAGTCTCATAAGCCAGCATGGCAATACAGTTAGCATAGCCCATCTGGAAATTGTTATGACCATGATATCCAAGTGATATGGATGGATCCAGTCCCTTATCCAGAAGATCTATAAAATGAGTCAGATTATTCTGATGCATGAGTCCATAAGTATCTACCATTGATACAGCATTGGGCTTTACTTCATTTGCAAGTCTTATAAGATCCAGCATTTCTTCATCTGTATAGCTTGTTACCGATACAAGCTGGGCAAATACGATATATCCCAGCTCCTTTAACTGGCGACAGAAATCCAGCGCCTGTACTCTGAGATGCTTCTTGAAGATGACTCTGATACCATCAATATATGCTTCACTGGCTGGCTTAATATGGTCTATGGAACAGGTTCCATAGTCAATCATACCAAATACTATCTTGCCCTTCTTATCTACGGTTCCATATATTTTTTCCATGCAGTCTGTATCCGGCATGATACTGCGGTTTATATCAAACTCCCTTCTGTCATC
>DGRT01000078.1 GCA_002391105.1 Lachnospiraceae bacterium UBA4381
CAGCCGGGACAGTTCGGTCAGCCACGACCTAGTCAGTTCGGACAGCCGGGTATGATGGGAAATGGAATAACTGCATTTCTCAATAAGCTCAAGGCAGAACCTATCAGATGGACGGAGGTATCAGGAATAGTATTCATATTCCTTTCAGCTATAATTCCGTTATGGATCACTGCGGAGGTTCTAGGATATAAGGAGTCCTTTGGACTTTTTGGAAGTGGCGGGATCTGGCCTCTGATTGGATTTTTGTTTATAGTTCTTTCGGTGGCTCAGGCACTTATACATCTGGATTTGATTCCACAGATTTCACCAATCGTTAATATGTATAAGTCATTACCATTTTCGCAGTTCTATTATCCCGGATTTGTATGTCTTATGTGGCTTTTATATATGATATTCTCAGTAGGAAATATGAGCCACAGTGCATATGGTGGAGTATATTACGGATTTTCATTCTGGCTCTGCATGCTTGGAGCAATACTTCTCCTTCTGGTTCCGGTAATGAAGCTTATCAAAAAAGAAAACTACTATGCTTAATAACTGTTAATATGATACAATGGTCTCCGGTATGTCTTCATGCCGGAGATTTTTCTTCTGTAATTTATCGTTCAAGGGAATATGGATACTTCTAAAATATAGTAAGAGGAAAATAATGTCAGCATCATATATAGAACAAAATGATACAATATGTGCCGTAGCTACGGGCATGGGCAGATCAGCCATCGCGATACTGAGGGTTAGCGGACCCGATGCAATAAGTATTGTTGATGGTATCTTTGCAGGCAGGAAAAAAGTTGCTGACATGGAAACCTTTACGGCTGCATATGGCAGAATTGTTGATGAATCTGAAAAAATAATTGATGAAGCTATAGTCCTCGTGATGAAGGGACCGCATACATATACCACAGAGGATACAGTAGAGATAGATCTTCATGGTGGACCACTGGTGGTAAGAAGTGTATTAGAGCTGCTTATCAGAAAGGGCGCCCGTATGGCGGAGCCGGGCGAATTTACCAAGAAAGCATTTCTTGGCGGACGTATAGATATGACTGAGGCAGAGGCTGTGATGGATGTTATAGATTCTCTCAGCAGAAGTGCGCTTGGTGCATCTATGAAACAGCTCAGAGGAGAACTCAGGGATAAGATAGTAGAGCTGCGGGAGAAGCTTCTGTATGAAACAGCATTTATAGAGTCGGCACTTGATGATCCGGAGAATTACAGTCTGGATGGCTACGCGGAAAGACTAACAGAAACACTTGATTATATTAGTGGGGAGATAGACAACCTGCTTAAAACTGCAGATGAAGGAAGGCTTATCAGAGAAGGAATCCGGACAGTTATAGTAGGAAGACCTAATGTGGGTAAGTCCTCCATGCTGAACCGGCTGCTTGGAGAAGAGCGAGCCATAGTTACAGATATAGCCGGAACCACACGGGATACACTTGAGGAAATGGTGGATATTGGCGGTATCACTCTTCGACTTATTGATACCGCAGGAATAAGAGATACTGACGATACTGTGGAAAGGATCGGCGTGGACAGAGCCAGAGAGGCTTTAAATGATGCTGAGCTTGTCATGTTTCTTGTGGATGCCACGAATGGTATTGATGAGGAGGATATGGAGCTGGCAAGGCAACTGGGTGGAAAGAGAGTGCTTCTTCTGGTAAATAAAATAGACAGCATAGTAAAAATGGATGCGTCAGATGGTAAGACTGTGGCTGATAAGGCGTCTATTCATCCTGCGGCGGATGGAACATGCAGTCAGAATATGATGGATAATGCGGAAGACCGGACTGATATAAAAGAACCGGGAAAATATAGTAATAATGATGACCTGGTTCATATCGACAGATTGGCTGAATTAAAAAAGATTCTGGAACAGGAAGAGACAGATGGCCTGAGGACGCTTTATACATCTGCAAAAACCGGACAGGGTATAGAGGAACTGTGCAATATAATAAAAGAAATGTTTTTTGATAACAGCCTTGGAAATGAGGAAGACGGAATCATCATAACTCACACCAGACATAAGGAGGCTCTTATCGAAACGAGAAACAGTCTGGGCAGAGTTCGTGAAAGTATAGAGGCCGGAGTTGGTGAGGATTTCTATACCATAGATCTGATGGCAGCCTATGAAACTCTGGGAAGAATCATAGGGGAAACGCTGGAGGACGATCTGGCAGATAAGATATTCAGTGAGTTCTGCATGGGTAAGTAATTAGCTTCCGGAAGAGGATGCCGTATCATAAGTTTATAGCATATATTTTAAGATTAGCAGGAATGTAAAATGAATGTAGAAGAATCATATGACATAGTAGTAGTCGGAGCCGGTCATGCGGGATGTGAAGCAGGACTTGCGGCGGCAAGACTGGGTTTTGAAACCATAGTATTTACAGTAAGCATGGACAGCGTGGCATTAATGCCATGTAATCCGAATATAGGAGGAAGCTCCAAAGGTCATCTGGTGCGCGAGATCGATGCACTGGGCGGAGAGATGGGGAAGAATATCGACAAGACCTATATTCAGTCCAAGATGCTAAATGTATCAAAAGGCCCTGCTGTTCACAGTCTGAGAGCACAGGCAGATAAGGTGGAATATACTAAACAGATGAGGCTTACACTTCAGAAGCAGGAGCATCTTACACTTAGGCAGGCGGAGGTTGCGGAGCTTATAGTAGAACCAGTAACCGGTATTAATACGCCGGTCACAGACGGCAGTATTGAAAAATCCGGCAGCGCATCCCCGGACAGCGGTATAGCAGAAGGCGAACTCCCCAATACCGGAAGCTACAAAGTAACAGGTGTGAGAACATTTTCCGGTGCTATATATCATGCAAAGGCAGTCATACTTTGCACCGGTGTATATCTTAAGGCTATGTGCATCTATGGAGATACCATAACCTATACCGGTCCAAATGGACTTATGGCAGCAAACCATCTTTCGGATTCTATGGAAGAAGCGGGGATAGCACTTAGGAGATTCAAGACAGGAACTCCGCCAAGACTGGACGGAACTACTGTTGATTACTCGAAGATGAGTGAGCAGAAGGGTGACGAGCGTATCCAGCCATTTTCCTTTACCAATACGGAAAAGGATATAGCCAGAGATCAGATATCTTGCTGGCTTACATATACAAATGAAGATACGCATGAGCTTATAAAGGAAAATATAGACAGATCCCCGCTTTTCTCAGGGGTAATCAAGGGAACCGGTCCGAGGTACTGTCCTTCCATAGAGGACAAGGTAATGAAGTTTCCGGATAAGGATCGTCATCAGCTTTTTGTAGAGCCTGAGGGTGAGTTTACCACAGAGATGTATCTGGATGGACTTTCCTCTTCCATGCCTGAAGATGTGCAGTACAGGGTGGTTCATTCTATAAAAGGACTGGAAAATGCAAAAATCGTGAGACCTGCCTATGCAATAGAGTATGACTGCATATCAGCTACCTGCCTCAAGCCTTCGCTGGAATTCAAGACGGTAGATGGACTTTTTTCTGCCGGACAGATAAATGGAAGTAGCGGTTATGAGGAAGCAGGTGCCCAGGGGCTTATGGCAGGAATAAATGCAGCCAGACTTCTTCAGGGAAAAGAACCTGTAGTCTTAAAAAGATCAGACGGTTATATAGGCGTACTTATAGATGATCTCGTAACCAAGGAAACCAAAGAGCCTTACCGCATGATGACCAGCCGGGCGGAGTACAGACTTCTTCTGAGACAGGATAATGCAGATATGCGACTTACAGAGATAGGACATGAGATAGGACTTATCGATGAAGAAAGATTTCTTAGATGTGAACAGAAGAGAGATATTATAAATAGTGAGATAGAGAGACTGAAGGGCGTGATGATAGGTGCGTCAAAGAACAATCAGGAATTTCTGATGGCGCATAACAGTTCTGAGATACATACCGCGGTTTCTGTAGCGGATCTTATCAGAAGACCGGAGCTTGGTTATGATGAGGTGGCACCGCTTGACACGGGCAGACCTGATATTGCAGAAATGCTGAGAGAGGCTTATTATAATACGTGTGACGGAGAGCACGAGGATACAGATACTATAGAGTACAGAAGACAGGAAATAGTCGAGCAGATTAACATTTCTCTCAAATATGAGGGATACATCGACAGACAGAAACGTCAGATAGATCACGTATATAAGATGGAAATGAAAAAAATTCCTGAAGATATTGACTACAGCCAGGTTAAGAATCTAAGAATCGAAGCCAGACAGAAGCTTGAGAAGGTAAGACCGGTTTCTATTGGACAGGCCTCCAGAATATCGGGAGTATCACCTTCGGATATTAATATGCTTATTCTGTATTTAAAATACTGATATTCAGGATACGAAATAATAATTAAGAAACCAGATGGAACAACTGGCAGCAGGGAATGGTTATGGACTACATAGTTTTCGATCTTGAATGGAATCAGAGTCCTATAGGACAGGCGGGAGAGCATCCCAGGATGCCATTTGAGATTATAGAGATAGGAGCGGTGAAGCTGAATGATAAGTATGAGATTATTGACGAATTCAGACGTCTCATCCGCCCAAAGCTCTATACAAGATTTCACAAATACATAAAAGAGATACTGAGCTATACCGAAAAGGATCTGAAGGAAAATGGTGTGGATTTCAAGACTGCCTGCAGTGAGTTTCTGCAGTGGTGCAGGGAAGGAAATGAGCAGTATGATTTTTGCACCTGGGGCTGTTCGGATCTGAGTTATCTGCAGAATAACATGGATTTTTACCGTATGGAGAAGCTCTCATTTCCGCTCAAATTCTATGATATACAGCAGATTTATGCTGAGAAATACTCCAAGGATGGAAGCATCTGTAAGCTGGAAAAGGCCATCGAAAGGCTGAAGATAGAAAGAGACCGTCCGTTTCATGCGGCGGTAAATGATGCATATTATACGGCAAGGGTGATGAAGGAGGCAAAGCTTGGAAAGATAGATGACAAGTACACATTTGATCTATATAGACATCCCAGAAAGCATGAGGAGGCTATAGTTGCATTTCACAACGGAATCATAGACCAGATATCTGAGGAATATCCTTCCAGAGTTGAAGCCATGTCAGATATGGATATAAATACAGTGGTATGCCCAAGATGCGGACGAAGGACTACCAGAAGGGTAAAGTGGTTCCAGCTTCCGAGCGGGACAGAGCTTTCAGTAGGAAAATGCTTCCTTCACGGAAATATCATGGCTACTATAAAGCTGAAGCCGGCATCTGACAGTACGGATGCTGTATTTGCGGTAAAGAAAGTCATGCCTATCTCCAAAACAAAGTTCAGGGAGATAAAAAATAAGAAGGCAAACTATGATGAGAAGAAGCGTGAACGTGAAAAACGCTATCGTGAGAATCTTACCGCACGTGAAAATGTGGTGGCAACAACGGACAGGCTTCGTAAGAATCAGACCAAGAGGAAGGATGCTTCCGGTGGGACGAAGGAAGGCTGACGTGTCGGTTGCCACAAACTATGCTATCGGGCAAGGGTTTGATATAGGCTTTCTAAAAGCTATATCAACAGTTATAGCGGTTCTTTTCTGGCAGTTCCCGGTTTTCTGGGATATGCCTTTGGAGTAGGCTTAACCTTTCTGATTATAACAAAACGGCGGTTTATGTCGGAGTCGGCAAGAGTAAAGCTTATAGTTTCCTCCAGTTTACCGCCCAGCCGTGTGATGGCGTTTTCAGAAAGACGCAGTTCCTCGTCAATATTATCTGATTTGTATGAGATAAAGACACCGCCAACCTTTACATATGGAAGACAGTACTCGGCAAGGATTCTAAGATCCGCTACTGCTCTGGATACAGCTATATCAAAATGGTCGCGAAGCTTTGGGCTGCGGCCGCCTTCTTCGGCGCGTGCGTGAATGGTTTCTACATTCTTTAGAGAAAGAGCGGCTATGACCTCGTCCAGAAATCTGATTCGCTTATTCAGTGAGTCCAGCATGGTAAGTCTGATATCAGGACGGGCTATCTTAATAGGAAGTGACGGAAATCCGGCACCAGTACCAACATCTATCATGGTTGATTCCGGATTGATGTAATTTGTTGTTAATATTGATAGGCTGTCGGCATAGTGCTTAAGCTGGAATTCTTCCGGTTCGGTTATAGCAGTAAGATTCATGACCTTGTTTTTCTCTATAACCATGTTCATGTAGGTATCAAGCTGGCTAAGCTGATTATCGTTCAGATCAATATTCATTTTATTGCAATAGTATGATATATCTTTCATTTTATATCCTTCGTAATTAATTGCCATTATAGTTTTATAGGCAGAGTAAAAAATCCTTACAGTTCTGAGGGAAGAAAACTGATACGACTTTTTTGTTTTGTTTCGCTGGTTTATATATTCATTATGCCATGATAAACGACAAAATAATCAAAATCAAGATTCTTTATTTTAAAAGTGTTTGAACTTATTAGAAATTGTGTTATCATAGTTAGACGTCTAAAGTGCAACTAAGGTGCAATCAGAAGCAAATTGCACGTGTGAGAGTAGGAGGGGAATCTTAATGAAGACGATGAAGATTATAGGTTATATTCTGGCCGGAGTGCAGCTCTTTGCTTCTATTGCTGCAATCTATCTTGCCATGTCAACCAAGCTTGTTCCAACCAAGTTCGGAGTGTTAGGAACCATAGCACTGCTGCTTGTATTTGGTGTAGTTGTTCTTTTGGCAAGGATGAGGAAGAAGGGTGCTCGTATAGCTGCAATTATTATAGCTCTCTTTATGATAGTTGTACTTCTTATCGGATGTTACTTCGTATCAGTGGCGAATAAAGCCATGGATGATGTTACCGGTGTAACGGTAGAGGTGGATGAAGTAAATGTTTATGTGGCCAAGGATGATGTCATCAGTTCTATCAACGAAGCAGTGGCAAATGCTTATGTATTCGGAACTGTAACAACAGATGATACAACACATATTAGTGAGACTATAGATAAGATAAACAGTGATCTTGGTACTACGATCACTACAAAAGAGTACGATACTATTTTTGATCTTATTGCTGATTTTGAAGCAGGAAATATTCAGTCTATTATTTCAAGCTCAGGTACTATTCTGGTTCTTGATTCTACAGAAGACTATCTGGATTACTCTGCAAAGCTCAAAAAGATTATGGAAACAACCTACAAGGAAGAACTTGCAGCAGAGGAAGAGAAGGAAGTCGATCTGGATCATTTCTGTGTTTATTTCAGTGGAATAGATACATTTGGTTCTGTTACAGTAAGAAGTAGAAGTGATGTAAATATTATCGGAGTAGTCAACAACAAGACTAAGACAGTTCTGCTTCTTTCAACACCTAGAGATTATTATGTTCCGCTTTCTATAAATGGAAAGAAGGATAAGCTTACTCATACAGGTATCTATGGTATTGACTGTTCAACCAAGACTCTTGAAGACTTCTATGATACAGATATAAGCTACTATGTAAGGGTTAACTTCTCCGGTTTCCAGAGCATTATAGATAAGCTGGGCGGTATCGATGTTGACTCTGAATATGCATTTACTTCAGAAACTCAGGAAGGTACTTATTCATATGTTCAGGGAATGAATCACCTGAATGGAGAAGAGGCGCTTGGTTTTGCAAGAGCTAGATATGCATTTACAGATGGAGACAGACAGCGTGGACGTAATCAGATGCTGGTTATCAAGGCAACCATAGAGAAGCTTGAGTCTTCTGAAATGCTTAAGAACTACGGTGCTATCATGGATGATATGGATGGTTCCTTCCAGACAGATATGAAGAAGGAAGATATCGGTTATCTGGTTCAGAGTACTCTGTCAGGTGGAAACTGGAAGGTTCTTACCTGCAGTGTAAGTGGTAGTGATTCAACTCAGGTATGCTTCTCACTTGGTCAGTCAGCATACGTCATGGAACCATATACAAATGATGTAACATATGCTACAAATCTTATCGATAAGGTTCTGAATGGTGATGAGGTAACACAGGACGAGATCAATCAATATCTTGAGACAAGAACATTAGATGAAACCTCAGGTACAGATACGGGTTCTGATCCTGAGTAGTTACAGATAATTTAAAGAGGGAAAAAGTATTTATTAATTAGGAAAGGAATAAAGATATGGCAGCTAACTTAAAACCTGTATTGGTAGTAATGGCCGCAGGGCTTGGTAGTCGTTTTAAGGGATTGAAGCAGATCCAGTCAGTTGATGACGCGGGACATGTGCTTATGGACTATGCTATATATGATGCTATCGAAGCTGGCTTTGGAGAAATTGTATTTATTATCCGAAAGGAATTTGAGGATAAGTTCAAAGAGGCAATAGGGGATCGTATCAGTAAAAAGATACCTGTAACCTATGTATATCAGTCTCTTGACACTGTTCCTATGGATATTCCGGTTCCTGAAGGTAGAGTAAAGCCCTGGGGAACAACTCATGCTCTTTGGAGTGCGAGAGAAGCTCTCAAGGGAAAGAAGTTCCTTACTATAAATGCTGATGATTTCTATGGCAGAGGTGCTTATGAGGCTGCCTTTAAGTTCCTTACAGAAGCTAAGACTCCGGGAGAGCATGGATGTATATGCTATGACCTTGTAAAAACTCTTAGTCCTACGGGTACTGTTAGTCGCGGTATCTGTCAGGTGGATGATACTAATACTCTTGTTCGTATAGATGAGAGAAAGAATATCAAGCTGGAGGATGGAAGAGGTTACTTTACAGAGGATGGCGGTGCATCCTACCATCTTGTACCAAGTGGAGCACTTGCTTCTATGAATCTCTGGGCATTCAGTGAAGGCTTTATAGATGATATAGAGGTCACATTTGCTTCAAGATTCGCGGAAGGTGTAAAGACAAAGCCTGACACATTTGAAGAAACTATATCAGATGCTGTTCAGAGTATTCTTACAAGAAACAAAGGTACAGTTAAATGCATACCAACTAATGAGAAGTGGTTTGGTATGACTTATATCGAAGAGCTGGAGGATGTGAAGAACAGACTGAAGCAGCTCAGAGAGGAAGGCGTTTATGTCTCAGAAAAATGGTAAAAATCCTGTACCATTTTATGAAAGAGAACATGCATATAGAAACTGTGGAATAGTGTCGCTGGCTGGCTGTGGTTTAATGGTCCTGGCGGCCTTTTTCTACTGGAAAAATATTATCATAAGAACTATAGAGAAGACATATACCGGTGTCAGTTTTTATTCGGCTGTTGTGGCAGCTCTTAAGGGTGTTTCGGTAAAGGATGCGGATGGAAATGTGGTCAGATCCAATTTCAGATTTGCAAGTGTTTCGCCACTTATTCTGCTTATATTATATTTTGCTCTTATTCTGTTAATGGCATATACAGCATATAATGATAATATTTCCAGAAAGCCATTTCTTATGAAGTGGGAAAAAAGAGTGAGACTTGGGATGGCAGCCCTTACTATAATCCTGATAATCCTTATGACTCATACAGCTTATTATAAGATCGGATTAGATGCTATGAATGAGCTGAAAACGAGCTGGGATTCTTTTATAGAGATGTGCAATATCAATCATCTTGAGGGGGCTCACCGTATGAGATGCTATATGTGGCCGGGCCCGGGAATACTTTTCTATATTCTGGGCCTGGGCGCGTACATATTTTCTGTTATATATAACTTTATACTTGATACGTTAAATGAAGATGCACTTTAGATTCCATCAAGTTCTTCTTTTGCCATCTTACCATCACGAAGTATGGTTTTCAGCTTATCGAAGTCCTCGTCCTCGAGGGCTTTTTTGTATTCTTCGAGAAATGCAATGATGGTATCCAGCTCGAATATCAGATTGTCTTTATTCTCCATAAATATTTCTGTCCACATATCTTCATTCAGCCAGGCAACACGGGTCATATCCTTGTAGCTTCCGGCAGAGAAGCCGTTATGCTCTCTGGCAGTCGGGCTTTTGATATAGGCATTGGATACGATGTGGGCCATTTCGGAGGTAAATGCTATCATCGAGTCGTGCTTTTCAGCGCTGCAGACTGTGATGCTTCCAAAACGGCAGGGAGCCAGAGCGTCCTCTACTCTGTGAAGGATGCTGTATATATCGCTGCATTTCGGATCGGGAACTATTATCATGGAGCTGTCTCTGAACAGCTTTCCGGTGCTGTATTTGTAGCCTGAGAATTTTTTTCCGGCCATAGGATGACCACCTACGAAGGTAAATCCATTTTCAGTCGCAACAGGGAAGCATTCCCTGCAGATGCGTCTCTTCAGACCGCCGGTGTCTATAACAAGAGCACCCTTCTTGATAAGCGGTGCGTGTTCAGTAATAAAGTCTATAATTGCCTGATTATATAGTGCAACAATCAGCAGATCACATTCGCCGATATTGTCCTTTGTAAGAATATCGTCCAGTGTACCTTCAAGCTTTGCAAAGGAAGTGATGGAATCGGAAATGTCATAGCCGAGAATCTTTGCATCTGATTTGTCGTGAAATGCTTTTGCGTAGGAGCCGCCGATAAGCCCCAGTCCGACTATTCCTACGGTTTTTATTCCGGAACGACTGAAATCTCCGGGCGCCTTGGTACGGATTGCTTCTTCACTGTCGGGTTTGGATATTCTCGTTACAGACTCGACTATATCCAGAGCTTCCACAAGCTCAGGATCTATTCCGGAGGTGTCGCCGACAAGACCGATAATGGTCTGATAATCTCCGCGCGAAAGGTCGCATTTTACACCCTGTGCACGGAACCATTCAGTGAGCTCATATATCTCATCTTCAGTTGCTTCTGGTTTAATAATTGCTATCATGTTACTACCTCAATTTTGTATATATAGCATCGCGTATCGAATCTCGTTTATGCCTATATAGGACCGAGCCTCGCGCGGTGCGGACTTAAATGTGATTTCTGAGTCAACCATGAATGGTAATCAGATAATACGTGAATCATGATAATACCGTTTTGACAGTTTGTAAAGGTATGGGTTTTATGATATAGTGGGTTCAATTTGGAGAATGAAAGGGTTAAATATGGTTGTATTCATAGGATTGGTAAAAATAGTTCTGGGGTTTGTGCTGCTTATAAAGGGAGCTGACTTTTTTGTAGATGGCGCATCTGCCATTGCGAAGAAGCTTGGAGTGCCTGAGCTGGTCATAGGTCTTACTATAGTAGCCTTTGGCACCAGTGCTCCGGAGGCTGCGGTAAGTCTGAGCGCAGCTCTCAGAGGGAATAATGGTATTTCTATCGGAAATGTTATAGGAAGTAATATCATGAATGTGCTTCTGATTCTTGGTCTTACTGCATTAATTACGACGCTTAAAGTAAAAAGGGCAACCGTCAGGGTTGATATTCCTGTAATGATGGGGGCAACTATCATTATGGTATTCTGGGGGATAATAGGTGGAACATTTACCAGACTGACAGGAATCATATTTCTGCTTATACTGATGGCTTACCTTATATATCTTTTCTGGTATTCAAAGCATGGTGAAGAGGACGATGGTGAAGGCGACGAGATAAAGGATCTGAAGCTATGGCTGATACCTGTATTTCTGCTGGGAGGACTGGCAGCGATTATATTTGGAAGTGATATAACAGTAGATGGCGCAACGGAGATAGCCAGATTTTTTGGAGTGTCAGACAGACTTATAGGTCTTACCATAGTTGCGCTAGGAACCTCTCTTCCTGAACTCATGACTTCGGTTACGGCGGCGAGAAAAGGCAGCGCTGATATTGCCATAGGTAATATCGTAGGAAGTAATCTGTTCAATATCCTCTTTATTCTGGGAATGACCAGTGTGCTCATAGATCTTCCGTATATGTCTGACGGAGCGAATTTCTTCATAGATGGCTTCGTGGCACTTTATGCAGCAGCTCTCCTCTTTGTGCTGGTTGCAAGAAGAAAAGAACTGGGAAGAAAGGGCGGACTGCTCATGCTGCTTTCCTACGTTGGATACTTCATATACCTACTAATAAACATGTGACAAGGGGACAGGCACTTTGTCACATTGTCACATTTTCTTGTTACATTCTGCCGCATAACAAGATGTGACAAGGTGCCTGTCCCCCTGTCACATCTTGCTACGTGAAATTTTTTTATTTTTATATGGCATGATGAGAAAAACTAAGCTATAATGATAACCAACTCGATAGATTGCACAATATGTTGTGAATAATATATTGTGGGTTTAGGATATATTGGGGTTTTGTTATCGGGATATATGATTATCGGAGGTTAGTTATGATGGGTTTTATGGGGATCCCCCGGAGCAGGGAAAGGCGCTCCGGAGGACAAAAGCAGGTATTCAGGGCTATCCTTGGCATTATGCTTTCCGTTTTGCTTGTTGTAGGAATCTTTCCTGCTTCAGCAATTAGTGAGGTAAATGCTGAGAATTATGGCTATGTATCAGTCACAGTAACGCAGCTTTATGACTATGCTTATGAGGTTCTTGACTATGTGAATCAGGAAAGAGTAGCTAATGGTCTTAATGAGCTTACTATGGATGCAGAGCTTATGGACGCCGCCATGCAGAGAGCTGCTGAGTCTGTTGTAAATGGTCTTGCATATTCTAATGAGGAGTTCCAGCAGGATGAGGAGCTTGCGCATACGAGACCTAATGGAGAAACCTGCTTCACGGTCAGCTCTAGGTCTTATGGAGAAAATGTAGCAATGGGCATCAATACCCCGTTTGCTGTTATGTTTGGCAGAAATAGAAATATCAATCCTAACAGTTCTGCTGATATGGATCATAGTGCGTGGATGAGATCCGATGGTCATAGAAGCAATATTCTGACAAAGGGTTATAAGTCTGTAGGTATCGGAGCTGTTTATTATGGCGGTTCATATTATTATTACTGGTCTCAGGAATTTGGATATTCTGAAGGCGTTGATCCCGGAAGAAGATCGGACCGTGTAGATAAGACTTTCTCAGTAGTTGTTTCTTCAGATGTTTATAACAGACTTTCTGCGAATAATGCAATTTCAGGAAGCACTATTGGACAGTATGAAGGTAGTTCGGGTGGTAGTTCGGGCTCCGGAGGAGACGAGGGCAGAGGTACTTCAACTTCCTATCCTAATGGCTGGGTAAATGATGGGGCAGGCTGGAAATATGCCTACAATGGATACTTTGTGAAGAATACATGGATTAATACAAGAAGTGGAAAATGGTACGCAATCGATGCACATGAATATATGATAACCGGCTGGAGAATGCTGGAAGGCAATTATTATTACTTTGCTCCGGATGGTGTCATGGCAAGTGATGAATGGCGTGACGGATACTGGCTCAGCTCCAGCGGCGCATGGACATATGAGGCATATGGAAGCTGGCATCTGGATGGAAATGGCTGGTGGTTCGGAGATACCTCAGGCTGGTATGCTGCAAATCAGTGGCAGAAGATTAACGGAAGCTGGTATTACTTCGATGGCAGCGGTTATATGGTAACAAATAAATATATAGATGGATACTATCTCGGCGCAGATGGTGTGATGTGGTAGATAATTTCCCTCCTTACTGGTTAATCAGCAAGGAGGGTTTTTGTGTGTTGGTGGTGAGTGCACTGAATTTTGTTGGCGGTGAGTGCGCTTTTTTTGTTGATGATGTGCGAGCTGTTCTTTATTATGACGATAGGCGCACTGTTCTTGCGATAAGAAAGGATGTGTGATAGAATGATTTCTTGGTTACGGATGCATTTTCCACGGTTAATATGGGGGCTGAATATGAACATAAGAAATGTCAAACATTATATCTGCTTTATATTATCGATAGCATTTATTCTGACTTTATTCCCTGCAGGGATAGTAAATGCAGACGAAAAAAAGTCAGATACCCAGGTGAGTACTGAAGCTGAGACCAAAACTGAAACTCAGAAACCCAAGAATGAAGGAACCTGGATATGGGAGGAGGACGTCTGGAAATACCAGAAGAAAAATGGTGACTATATGAAGGAGGAGTGGGCCGAGATCAATAATCTCTGGTACTATTTCTATGAAGATGGCACTATGGCAAGCTATTGCTATATCGGTGGTTACTGGATGAATGAAGACGGTTCCTGGACTTATCCCGATATTGCTAGCTGGAGATATGACGGCAGATGGTGGTATGGAGATGATGCCGGCTGGTATGCTTACAGCGCCTGGTATCAGATAGACGGAAAGTATTATTACTTTGATTCATCGGGCTATGTGGCAACCAATCGTTATATAGATGGATACTATGTTAACAGTAACGGAGAATGGGATCCTGATTTTAAGGGAACCAGTGCGGGAAGAACCAGTGCAACTACGCTGGAAGGTTACTTTGCCAATTCGGTAGTGGTTGGAGACTCTATTTGTTCAGGCTTTGCCACTTACTGCGGTTCGTCTTCGGATCCGGTTGCCAGTGAACTTACATTTATGGCAAATGTAAGCTTTGGTATCCACAATGCTCTTACCATAGGGGGAAATGGTACTAACCCGATGTATATGGGTTCGAGAAGACAGATATGGGATTCGGTAGCTCTTTCCGGTGCGGATCATGTTTACTTTTCCATGGGTATGAATGATATAGGATATACTGACAGTATTGTCAAATATCAGGAGCTGATAGATAAGGTGGTTGCATACTCGCCGGGTATTCAGGTTACTGTGTGCAGTATAACAGGAGTATATTCCGGAGGAGAGAGAAGCTATTTTACGAATTCAAATGTAAATGCACTTAATTCAGCTATTAAGGCAATGTGTATGAGCAAGGGTTATGGTTTTATAGATCTTAATAATGCAGTTTCTGATGGCTATGGTCTGGCATCACAGTATTGCTCAGATAATTATGTTCATCAGACAAATGCTGCTTATGCCCAGTGGCTGGAAGCATTTAAGGAATATGGAAGAACTGAGATAGCGAATTCCCAGTAAATCACAAGTCGTTTATATAGCGATTGAGGAATATGAATAATTACGAAATAATTACTATAGAGGAGGAAAATATGAAGGCATACAAGGACATGACAAAAGAGGAACTGGCTCAGGAGATAAAGGAGCTCAAGGCTTCCTACAAGAAATATCAGGATATGGACCTGAGACTGGATATGAGTCGTGGTAAGCCATGTCGTGAGCAGTTGGATATATCTATGGGAATGATGGACGCTCTGAATTCGGAGGCTGACCTGTCCTGTGCAGATGGAACTGACTGCCGGAATTACGGTGTACTTACAGGAATCGAGGAGGCAAAGGTTCTTCTTGGAGATATGATGGAGAACAATCCCGATAATATAATTATCTATGGTAACTCATCACTGAATGTCATGTATGATACGATAGCAAGAGCCATGACTCATGGTATCATGGGCAATACTCCATGGTGTAAGCAGGATAAGCTGAAGTTCTTATGCCCTGTGCCCGGCTATGACAGGCATTTTGCAATTACAGAATATTTTGGAATAGAGATGATACCGGTACCTATGTCTCCAACCGGACCTGACATGGATATGGTTGAGAAGCTTGTTTCTGAGGATCCGGCTATCAAGGGTATCTGGTGTACTCCGAAGTATTCCAATCCTCAGGGTTATTCCTATTCGGATGAGACAGTTACCAGATTTGCAAAGCTGAAGCCGGCTGCTCCGGACTTTCGTATATTCTGGGATAATGCTTATGGAATACATCATTTATATGAAGATAAGCAGGATTATCTGGTGGAGATTCTTGCAGAATGTAAGAGATGCGGAAATCCTGATCTGGTATATAAGTTTGCATCAACTTCCAAGATATCATTTCCGGGTAGTGGTATAGCTGCACTTGCCACATCACCTAACAATCTGGAAGATATTATGAAGCAGCTTAAGAATCAGACTATAGGACATGACAAGGTTAATCAGCTTCGTCATGTAAGATTCTTCAAGGATATCTATGGTATGACAGAGCATATGAAGAAGCATGCGAATATTATCAGACCTAAGTTTGAGGCTGTTCTCGCGACTCTTGACAACAGACTGGGTGGTCTTGAGATAGGTGAGTGGACCAGACCGATCGGTGGTTACTTTATAAGCTTTGATGCGCTGGAGGGCTGTGCAAAGGCGATAGTAGATAAGGCTAAGAAGGCGGGAGTTGTTATGACAGGAGCCGGTGCAACCTGGCCATATGGCAAGGATCCTCACGACAGCAACATACGTATAGCTCCAACCTATCCTAACCTTGAGGATCTGAAGCTGGCTGCTGAGCTTTTCACACTTTGTGTAAGACTGGTAAGTGCTGAGAAGATATATAATGAGCTCGGTGCATAGGCTTAGAGATTAGTATTTTATTTAAAATGAAGTTGCAATGTTGATGAGTGTAAGGTGAATAAGCCGTAAGCTGCTCTATGAAGAGCATATTACTGGTCATAAGGATAAAGCATGAAGCTTGATATAGTATATGAAGATGAATATATGATTGCGGTAAACAAGCCCTACGGTATGCCCAGTCAGCCGGATAAAACCTATGGGGTTGATCTTCTTACGGCTGTAAAGGAATATCTGTATAATGGCGATGGCGAGGAGCCTTATATTGCAATCATCAACAGACTGGACAGACCCGTGGCGGGTATAGTCCTCATGGCAAAGGATGAAGCTACTGCGGCAAAGCTTTCTGATATGGTGCAGGATAGAGAGATAACCAAGTATTATCAGGCAGTTGTTCGGGGAGCTATGAAGGAACCTGAGGGAGAGCTTTCAGGCTATCTTCTCCATGACAAGAAGCTTAATATATCACGTATGGTTTCCGAGGGAACCAAGGGTGCCAGAAAGGCTGAACTTTATTATGAGGTTCTGGATGAGCTCGATACGGATGAGGGTGTTATCAGTTATCTGCTGATTGAGCTTGTTACCGGAAGGCATCATCAGATCAGATGTCAGCTTGCGGCAAATGGTACTCCTATATGGGGAGATACGAAGTATGGCAAAAGTAAAGCATATGGCGAAAAAACCGGCGGCAGGAGTAGTAAGAATCAGTCAGGAGAGCTGGGGCTGTTCTCAACCATGATGGAGTTCGAACATCCTGTTACCGGGGATATGATAACACTTCATAGAGAACCGGAAGGGGGAGCATTTGATATAGTAGATCAGATGGACTATTGATCATGAGTACGCGCAGCTTAGTTCTTGAGGAACTGGAAAGAAACAAAGGAATATATATATCTGGTGAGCAACTGGCAGAGATATGTAAAGTCTCCAGAAATGCCATATGGAAATGCGTAGCTGATCTCAGACGATCCGGGTATGATATAGCTTCTCAAAACAACAAGGGATACTGTCTGGCTGAAAAGTCGGATATTATATCTGAAGAGGGAATCGAGCTGTATCTTCCTGACGAGCTTAGAAAGAATATCTATGTATTTGACGTACTGGATTCTACAAATACAGAGGCAAAGAGGCTTATCTTAAATGAAAATGGGGCAATCAGTCATGGTACCCTGATCGTTGCCCGTAGTCAATCGGGAGGCAGAGGTCATGGAGGCTTGCAATTTGATTCTCCAGAGGGCGGTATATATATCAGTATTATATTAGAACCGGATAAGATGAAAGACAGTTCATGTCCGGTTACTGAATATATAGCATCAGTTGTAAAAGCATCGCTTGAAGAAGCATTTGGTATAAAGGTTTCAGTAAAAAAGAATAATGCGGTATTTCAAGGAAAGAAGAAAATCTGCGGAATACTGACTGAGGGAATATCCGATCTGGAAACCGGAATATATAGTAATTACATTGCCGGAATAGGAATAAGGATCAGTGATATTAAAATGCCATCTGCAGAGGGAAATGAAGTGGCTATAGTAAATAGAAATCAGTTGATTGCCAGACTCTTAAGTGATATGTGTTAATCGGTATAATAGTGATAATAAATGACAATAGATGAGAGCCTAAAATGGTTCGCGCGAATGACAAACTAAAATAGTTCGCATGAATGTCAACCTAGAACAGTTCACGTGAATGTCAACCCAGAAACATAACTGGGTTGACATTTATTTTTTGTTATGATACATTACGAGGCGTTAATAAAATGTATCAAGTTGAGGGGAAATCATAATGGACATCTTTTTTACTGTAGTTCTTTTTCTGTATCTTGCTGTTTTTATGTTGATAGGAATACTGGATCTAAGGCGTGTGAAAAGCTTTACCGATTATAGTGTTGCAGGTAAATCCCAGAGCGCATTTGCAGTTCTGATGACACTGCTTGCTACTGTTATCGGTGCATCGACGACAATAGGAATAACTGATACGGTTAATAGTGTAGGCTTTCCCGGAATATGGTGGCTGATGTTTGGTGCGATAGGACTTATACTTCAGTCATTTTTTATATCAGAAAAGGTCAGAGCCACAGGTGCTGATACACTTCCTGAGCTTGCTAAGATATTGGTGGGAGGTGCGGCAGAGAAGCTGATAGCGGCGGTGATAGTTATATCGTGGATCGGCGTAATAGCCGGACAACTGGTTGCTATGAACAGTCTTATAGTTTTCGCAACAGGGAAGAACAGTAAATTACTTTTCGTAATAGTATCGCTTATAGTTGTTGGATATACCCTGATCGGCGGGCAGATGTCAGTTGTGAAAACAGATAAGATACAGCTCATTATCATACTTCTGGGTGTGGTTATATGCTGTGGCTATCTCTATCTGATAAAGGGCGATGCATCACATGAAGTGTTAGGAAATATAGAGCTGCTAAATGAAAACTACAGACCGATGAATCTTCTTACGCAGTTTTTTGTAATCGGAGGAGTATATTTTCTTGGTCCTGATATAATGTCGCGTAACTTTATTGCAAAGGATGAAAAAACAGCAAAACGTTCTGCTCTTATTTCCGGTATGGTTTTGATAGCATTTTCATTTATTATAACCCTTATCGGAATGTGGGTAAGATATAATGTGACAGCGGATGAGCTTGGGGACGGAAAAGCGCTGATGTACGTTATCGGTCTGCTTCCAAAGCCGGTAGCTATTCTTATGATATTTGGACTCCTGTCTGCAATACTTTCATCAACAGACACCTGTATCATCAATGCATCTACTATATTTGTAAAAGATATTCTGGGTAAAGAAAATGTATCCGCAGTGAGAATTACCGTGGCGGTTATGGGGGTTCTTGCTACTCTGCTTGCAGTAATGGGACGAGGCGATATCATGAGTCTTCTGACCGGAGCTTATTCTATCTATACCCCTGGCGTTATATTTCCACTACTGGTTGCAGTTCTTTGCTATAAGAAAAAGGAAATCAGAAAATGGGTCTGGCTTCTGGCATCAGTTCTGGGAGGACTTTTTGGAATAGCAGGAACATATTTTGGAACGGTATTACTTGCTGTAGGAATTCCTTCGACACTACTTGGCTATCTGTCACTTATAGGTATGGGAGTGTCGCTTCTGATATCTCTCCTTTCTGTTAAAATGTGACAAAGTGCCTGTCCCCCTGTCACATGTGACAAAGTGCCTGTCCCCCTGTCACATGTGACAAGGTGCCTGTCCCCTTGTCACTTTTTTGATAGTGTAGTATAATGGCTATATGTGCACTCTTTTACGGGAAGGGTGCGGTTTATTACTTAGTATAAAGGAGCAGAAAAATGGCTGATAAGAAGGTAGAGGCAATTACATCAATGGAGGAGGATTTTGCCCAGTGGTACACGGATGTAGTTGTAAAGGCTGATCTGACAGGATACACCAGTGTAAAAGGATTTATGGTACTTAAGCCGGCTGGTTATGCAATCTGGGAATTAATTCAGAAGCAGCTCGATGCAAGATTCAAAGAAACAGGCGTGGAAAATGTATATCTTCCTATGCTTATTCCCGAGGGACTTCTTCAGAAGGAGAAGGATCATGTAGAGGGATTTGCACCGGAGGTTGCCTGGGTAACTCATGGAGGACTGAATCCTCTTCAGGAGAGGCTCTGCGTCAGACCGACCTCTGAGACACTTTTCTGTGATTTCTATCAGAAGGATATTACATCCTATAGAGACCTTCCAAAGGTATATAATCAGTGGTGCTCGGTAGTTCGCTGGGAGAAGGAGACCAGACCGTTCCTTCGTTCCAGAGAGTTTCTGTGGCAGGAAGGACACACAGCTCATGCTACTGCTGAGGAAGCTGAAGAGAGAACTATCCAGATGTTAAATGTATATGCAGATTTCTGTGAGCAGATACTTGCTATCCCTGTAGTAAAGGGACAGAAGACTGAGAAGGAGAAGTTTGCCGGAGCTGTTGCCACCTATACTATAGAAGCACTTATGCACGATGGTAAAGCACTTCAGTCAGGAACCAGTCATAATTTTGGAGATGGATTTGCAAAAGCATTTGGCGTTCAGTACGCAGATAAGGATAATCAGCTTAAATATGTTCATCAGACCTCATGGGGAATGACCACCAGACTTATAGGTGCCATCATAATGGTTCATGGTGATGACAACGGACTGAAGCTTCCACCAAAGGTTGCGCCTACACAGGTTATGATCGTTCCTATCCAGCAGAAGAAGGAAG
>DGRT01000075.1 GCA_002391105.1 Lachnospiraceae bacterium UBA4381
GAGATTATCGAGCTTACCAATCCGTCCAATCTTCCTGATCCTTCTGAGATTGACTATATGGAAGAGCCGATAGTGGATGCAGAGATTATGGTTACGGCAGAGTTTACCGGAGCTATAATGAAGCTTTGTCAGGAGAGAAGAGGTATATATCAGAGTATGGAATATCTGGAGGAAACCAGAGTACTTCTCAAATATGAAATGCCTCTTAATGAGATAATATATGATTTCTTTGATGCGCTTAAGTCTCGTTCCAGAGGCTATGCTTCCTTTGACTATGAGCTAAAGGGCTATGCCAGATCAAATCTCTGTAAGCTGGATATTCTTATTAACAGAGAAAATATTGATGCACTTTCCTTTATTGTTTTCAGGGATTCTGCTTATGAGAGGGGCAGAAAGATGTGCGAGAAGCTCAAGAAGGAGATTCCGAGACATCTGTTCGAGGTTCCTATACAGGCTGCAATTGGTGGCAAGGTAATAGCAAGAGAAACCATTAAGGCTCTCCGCAAGGATGTGCTTGCCAAGTGTTATGGCGGTGATATTACACGTAAGAAGAAGCTTCTGGAAAAACAGAAGGAAGGTAAGAAACGTATGCGTCAGGTTGGTTCAGTAGATGTACCGCAGCAGGCGTTCATGGCTGTACTGAAGCTTGATGATGAAGACTAGTCAGAAAGGTTTAAAGTAATGAAAAAACCTTTAAGTATATATATTCATATACCATTCTGTAAGCATAAGTGCATGTATTGTGATTTTCTTTCATTTGCCAACGAAACTGTAACTACTCAGATACAGTATATAAATGCGCTGATGAATGAGATTAATCTGTATAAGCCTTATGCTGACAGATATATAGTTAAGACCATTTATATAGGCGGAGGTACTCCGTCTATTCTTGATGAAGCCCTGATAGGAAATGTGCTTGATCATATTAGAGAAGTATTTAAGGTGGATAGATTTGCGGAGATAACCATTGAGGCAAATCCGGGTACCATTAAATATACGGATCTTCTTATGTTCAGGGATAAGGGTATCAACCGTATTTCCATAGGGCTTCAGTCTTCGGATGATGATCTTCTCAGACTTCTGGGAAGGATTCATACCTTTGATGATTTCCTGGGCGGTTTTGATGCGGCAAGGCGTGCCGGCTTTGAGAATATAAATGTCGATATAATGAGCGGGCTTCCCGGACAGGACATGCATACTCTGGTGGATACGCTGACGAGAGTTACAGAGCTTAACCCAGAACACATTTCAGTATATTCACTTCAGGTTGAAGAAGGAACACCTATAAGTATGAGACCTGATATACTTAGGACCATTCCGGATGAAAATCTGGACAGGGCAATGTATGCAATGACTAAAAAGGTTCTCAGAACTGCCGGCTACAGACGATATGAGATATCCAATTATTCTAGAAAGGGCTATGAGAGCAGGCATAATACCGTTTACTGGACAGGTGGACAGTATATAGGTCTGGGAGTGGGAGCCGCTTCATTTTTTAAGGGGGAAAGATTTAGTAATATAACTAATCTGGCTAATTATATTGAAATCTGCGAGGATATTCGTGAGGAGATTATAAAGGAAACCGATCCTGTCAGACTTTATGATTCTGCAACCTCTATCCTTAGAGAAAATGTCCAGATTATGTTTATAGACTCTCGGATAGAAGAGTTTATGTATCTTGGTCTTCGCATGACTGATGGAATCAGCAGAGCGGAATTTCAGGAAAGGTTTAAGCGTGATATGTTTGAAATATACGCTGAACCTATTAATAAATATATAGATTCGGGTTATATGGAAATGAACGGAGACCGTATCAGACTTACTGATAAGGGACTTGATGTAAGTAACTACATTTTAGCGGATTTTATTCTTGATAAGTAAAATTAAATCTTGACACTTAGTCTCTATTGGAGTACATTAAATAGAGTAATTAGCACTCAAAAATAATGAGTGCTAATAGCTAAGAGTTAACGAAACTTATATGTATGTTATTTAACTGAATATAATAACAGAAATGTATATATAAGCTTCTGTTCAGTTGGGTTTAACAATTAAATAAAGGATGGTGATAATATGGATCATGATTTGGAATACGATCTTGATGACAGGAAACAGACCATCCTCAGAGAAATCATTTCCAATTATCTCGAAACCGGAGAGCCTGTTGGATCAAGAACTATTTCAAAGCTTTCAAATCTGAATCTCAGCTCAGCAACAATCAGAAATGAAATGTCTGATCTTGAAGAGCTTGGATATCTGGTTCAGCCTTATACATCAGCAGGAAGGATTCCTACAGATAAGGGTTACCGCTTCTATGTTGATAAGGTGATGGCAGAAAAGGATGAAAGCGTTAAAGAACGTGAAGGCGCTCTCCTGGAAAGAGTGGATAAGCTTGAGGCACTTCTTATGCAGGTTGCCAAAGTCCTTGCATATAATACACAGTATGCAACGATGGTCACCACACCGATGCTTATGAACAAGCAGGTTAAGTTCATACAGCTTTCTCAGGTTGATGAAGAAAAGCTGGTAGCAGTAATCGTGGTTGGAGATAACATTGCCAAGAATAAGCTGATCAAGGTATCCAGACCTCTTATAAATGAAGAGGTTCTCAAGTTTAATCTTCTTCTTAATACATTTTTGCAGGGTATGAATGTAGAGCAGATCAATCTTGAGCTGATGCAGACTATGAAGAAAGAGGCCGGAGAGTATGCTGATATACTTGAAAGTATCTTTGAAGGCATAATAGATGCTGTTAAAGAAGCTGAGGAAATGAAGATATATACCAGTGGTGCTTCGAACATCCTTAAGTTTAATGAACTTGGTGATGTATCTAAGGCAACTGCACTTCTGGAAACATTTGAGGAACAGACAGGCCTGAATGAACTGGCAGACGAGACGCTTAGGTCAGGGGATGATGGTCATAATATTCAGATATATATCGGAGATGAAGCTCCGGTACAGAATATGAAGGACTGTTCTATTGTTACTTCAACTTACCAGCTTCCTGAAGGTGCCAAGGGTACGATAGGTATCATTGGTCCGAAGAGGATGGATTATCGTAAGGTGGTTAGTACTCTCAAAAATCTGACCGACGAGCTGGATAATATATTCCGATACAATGATGACAAAAGAGGTGAAGATTAATGGCAAAAAGAACTATGAATGATAAGCTTCGTAATCTGAAAGAAGAAAAAGAAAATGCAGGGCTTCCTGCAGAGCAGAAGATCAAGATTACAGAGGGAGCTGAACCGGAGGGTACTAAAGCTGTGATCGATGAAGAGCTTGATTTTGATGAAGATGATGAGGCTGCAAGACCAAAGCCGGTGCCTAAGAAGAACCGCAGGGGAAGCAAGCAGATACAGGCTGAACTTGCACAGGCAAAGGAACTGGCCGAAGGCAATAAAGAAAAGTACAAGAGGCTTCTGAATGAGTTTGATAATATGCGTGAGCGTAACAAGAAAGAAAACTCAGAGATGGCAGATAAAGGTGCCATGGAAGCGCTGCAGAAGATACTTCCTGTTATAGATAATCTTGAGAGAGCTCTTGAGACGATCAATCAGGATGAAAAAACTCCATTTGAAGATGGAATTGAAAAGATTTATAAGCAGCTTATGGATGCTCTGGAAGGAATCGGAGTTGTTCCAATGAATGCTGCCGGAAAAGAATTTGATCCTAATCTGCATAATGCAGTTATTCATGAAGAAAATGAAGAAATGGGTGAAAACCTCGTGGCTGAGGAGATGCAGAAGGGATACTTTTATAAAGACAATGTACTTAGACATGCAATGGTAAAGGTTGTTAACTAAGTATTACATGGATTTATGGTTATTATTTTTAATTTGTAATTATTTTAGGAGGATTATATAAAATGGGAAAAATAATTGGTATTGACTTAGGTACTACAAACTCATGTGTAGCTGTAATGGAAGGTGGAAAGCCTGTAGTTATTACTAACGCAGAAGGCTCTCGTACTACACCTTCAGTTGTTGCTTTTCTGAAGTCAGGAGAGAGAGTTGTTGGTGATGCAGCAAAGCGTCAGGCTGTTACAAATGCTGATAAGACAATATCTTCTATCAAGAGACATATGGGTTCTGATTA
>DGRT01000041.1:0-229 GCA_002391105.1 Lachnospiraceae bacterium UBA4381
CCTTCTGTGCCTGCTTAACCTTGGAGTTCATAAATACAGTACATCTGGAACCAAGATCTATAGGACTTTTAGCGAAAAGTGCAATCTTTGCAAAGTCCTGAACCTTGTAATCAAGGGAGTTGGCAAAGGTTTCTATAAATGAACCGCAGCCTGAGGAACAGGACTCGTTCAGCATGACATTATCAACTACACCTTCTCTGATCTTGATACATTTCATATCCTGACCGCC
>DGRT01000041.1:272-14198 GCA_002391105.1 Lachnospiraceae bacterium UBA4381
TCCTGACCGCCGATATCAAGGATGGTATCAACCTTAGGATTGAAGAATGCAGCGGCAGTGTAGTGAGCTATAGTCTCAACCTCACCATAGTCCAGATTAAAGGCAGACTTGAGAAGTGCTTCGCCATATCCGGTTGAACAGCTTCCTGCTATATGGGCATCCTTTGGAAGGAGGCTGTATATCTCTTTCATTGCTTTAATAGTTGTATTTACCGGACTACCGTTATTATTACTATAGAAATCGTAGAGCAGTTCTCCTTCTTCGCCAATCAGCGCAAGCTTGGTGGTTGTAGAACCGGCATCTATACCAAGGAATACATTTCCTTTATAACTGCTAAGCTCACCTCTACGAACAGTATATTGGGACATTCTGTCAGAGAATTCTTTATATTCCTTTTCGTCCTTGAACAGAGGATTCATTCTGTTAACTTCCATCTCTATCTTTAGATCGGGAGTCAGCTTTGAAGCAAGCTCTGACAGAGTAATATTTGTATCCTCCTCTGCATGTAGAGCGGCTCCGGCTGCAGCAAAAAGATGAGAATTATCGGGTACGATGGCGTGTTCGTCATCCAGATTAAGAGTTTCTATAAATCTAAGCCTTAACTGATCCAGGAAATGAAGAGGACCACCAAGAAATGCGACATAGCCTCTGATCGGTTTTCCACAGGCAAGTCCGGATATAGTCTGATTTACAACAGCCTGGAATATGGAGGCTGAAAGATTAGGCTTGGTTGCGCCTTCATTGATAAGTGGCTGTATATCTGTCTTGGCAAATACTCCACATCTGGCAGCTATAGGGTGGATAGTATCATAGTCTTTCGCCAGTTCATTCAGTCCGCCTGCATCTGTCATAAGCAGAGCGGCCATCTGGTCGATAAATGAACCGGTACCACCGGCACAGACTGAGTTCATACGCTGCTCGATACCGTGCTTGGAGAAATATATTATCTTTGCGTCCTCGCCACCCAGCTCTATAGCAACCTCGGTCTGAGGGGCATATTTTTTAAGAGCGGTAGAAACGCATACTACTTCCTGTTCAAAAGGAATACCAATTACATTAGAAAGAGCGAGTCCTCCGGAACCGGTTATTTCTGCTGCAACAACTGTATCGCCGATGGAAGCTACTGCATTTTCCAGAAGCTCTCTCAGTGTTTCCTTTATCTTAGCAAAATGCCTTTTATATTCTGAATATAGAATCTTTCCGTCTTCGTCTATGACTGCAACCTTTACGGTTGTCGAGCCAATATCAATACCTAGATGTTTCAAATTGATTCACTCCTTTTTGAGACTTTTACTATATAATTATGGTATAAGCCCAAACCACGCCCTGACATCATTTTGATATTGTTAAATGATACATAAGCTGTTAAAAACCGTGGGTTTGGATGCTGATATCAGAATTAAGTTATTATAAACTATACATATTAAAACATCAATCCAAAAACAATAAAAACTTTCTTTAATATCTTGGCTTATTATGGTATTATTGACTATGTATGTAAAAAAAGAAATGAGGAAAAATATGAGCCTTTTAAACAAACTGGAGAAAAAATTATACAAATACACTATACCTAATCTTTATTTTGGAATAATCATCTGTACTATAATTGGTTATGTCATAAGATATGTATTTCCATCTCTATATAATCAACTGCTCCTTATTCCCTATATGGTTGTTGTAAGAGGACAGGTATGGAGACTGTTCACGTGGATATTTACAGTTCCCTACGAAGGCGGTCTGCTCACCATATTATTACTTCCCATAAATCTATATTTCTATTATTATCTTGGTAAAAATCTGGAAATGTACTGGGGCAGGTTTCTGTATAATCTGTATGTATTAGGCGGTGCAATTCTTACAGATATACTTGTTGTTATCGGAGGCTTCTATTTTTATTACTGGAGTGCAGACAGTGAAACCAATAAGGCTGTATTTCCGTATGATGTCCAGTTGCTTGCTGATCCGGTGTCTGCGGCACTAAGCATAACCAGATATATGTATATAAGCATTTTCCTTGCCTTTACGGTATTTGGAGGAGACAGACTGGTATATCTTTATTTCTTTATTCCTATAAAAATGAAATGGCTGGGATATATTGATCTTGTACTCATGGGTTACTATTTCATTACAGGCGGTCTTTTTACAAAAATCATAGTTTTTTGTTCACTGGCAAACTACTTTACATATTTCCTGATAAATCTAAAAAGGGATATCCCAAGTGTCGGTCAGTTGCAGCATAGATATAAGTTTCATAAAGCGGTGCAGAAGCAGAAACATTCCCGAAGAGAAGCTGAGCATGAATTAAAAAGAAGACGGGCAAAGACCGGAGCTACCTACAATTCAGATGGAACTATCCAGTTTCCCGGTGGTTCCAATATCATACCGCCCGGTTATGGAAATCCGGATTCCATATCAATACATAAATGTGCTGTTTGCGGTAGAACAGAGAAAACGAATCCTGAACTGGAATTCAGATTCTGCTCCAGGTGTAATGGGAACTATGAATATTGCTCTGAACATCTATATACGCATAAGCATGTAGAGTGATGACAGTTGGCGATAATAAGGTGCTATAACGAGACAGGATATCGTTACATATGACTTATAACAGGACATGATACTATAACTTTTTTTTGAGAGGAATTGATTATGATAAAAGAAGGCAAGATACTTCTGACAGATATAAGAGCAGACAGAAACAGAGAGGAAGCTATCATTAAATTTCAAAGACTGCTGGCGAGTGCATTTAAAAACTATGCCACCGTCAAGCTTTCCATGAACCTTTTTACCATGTATGAGATGTCAGAGGATATAAGTCTCGACAGAAGAGATGAGATAGAAGGATATATAGATCTGATTAATATGGCGCTGAGAAGCATTTATCTTGATAAAGGTAATGTTGAAGAATCGCTTGTTTCTGATATAAGAGAGATAAGGGATAAGATTACCGCTTCTATGCGGACTCTTACAGGATATACCGATGCACTTGAGGTATATGAATATATTCTCAACAGATTTGAGCCGAAGATACTTGGAACTGTTGAAGAGGATATTGATATAGATACTTTGGCAAATGATATGTATAGCTTTGTTTTTTCTGAGGATGACAAGGTTCTTATAAATACACGTATTCAGGAATTTATAGCTCAGCTTCCTGTCAGAATGACGAAAGCAAGATTTTATGATATAATATCGAATTCCTTAATGATTTATAAGGGTGGTGAGCAGAGTGCTGTAAATGATTTTGCTGAAAGTATTCGTGATTCGGCATTGATGAATCTGAGTACTGATATGGAAGGCTATGATAAGCTTTCTGAGATCTATGCTGCTCTTAAGAGTACTGACTATAAGTCTCTTTCCAAAGAAGGCTATGATACAGCATCTGATATGATAACGGATGCAACAGCCATCATTCAGGAGGCTGTAACGGATTATCTTATGCTTACTGAGATAATAAATGATGTACTTATCATTCTATATACAAATAGTATAGCATCGGATAAATATGAAACAGAAGAATATAAGATAGCTTCAGAGATTATCTCAGAGATAATTCAGGCTGATGATATATATCAGACCTCTGACAGATTTGATAAGCTTTTTTCAAAGCTTGAAGGAGCACAGGAGGAGGCTTATGAAACCTTATCCCGTCTTGAGGTAAATCTTGATGACCTCTATAATGTTTATTACGATATGTATGAAACAGGAACTATAAGGGACAGCTTTGATAAGCTCTATAAAGCAGATATGCTTACCTCAAGCTCTCTGTTTATGGATATTGATTCCTCTGTTCCTGATATCAAGGTAGTAAATGAAGAGGCTGACGAAATATATATCGAAGAAATAAAGAGCAGTCTGATAGAGGACTTTAATAAGCATTTTGAAGGTCTCAGTAAATATGAAAGAAGAAGTATCATGGCTAAGGTGCTTTCTCTTATGCCGGTATTCTTTAATTCAAGGGATGAGATTCTTGAATACTTTAAGTATGCTCTTTCAAGCTGCAGTGATATGGGAGAGCTGACTGCGTTTCGTGATATAGCAGGAGATATGATGCTATGAAAATGAGTATAGTTACCGGTATTTACTCAGATATGACAGAAGATAAGGAGTTTGCAAAGCTCCTCAAAGCTGTTGCCCGGAAGAAACCTGTGGCAACCGGTCTTTTTGTTGTTACAAGACCGTTATATGATGCCGGTATTATGGAAATATATGATTATAATGAACTGCTTCAGCCTTTTTATCGTAAGAAAAAGCAGAGGTTAGATATAATCGGTATATCAAAGTCCCGTGATGGAGCTAAGGAAATTGTTAAAAATATAATAGATGATATGTATGATAAACTGGGAACTATAAATGTAACTGAGTTCTTTAATTTAAGATAAAGTAAATTCGAAAACCTGAGATTGATTAAAAATATAAAATCAAAGGTAGAATATACTTCAAATAAGATTGGTTTACATAATATGAGTTTGTATAATCAGATAGAAAGACTATTATGGCTATATTACTAATGATTTTAAAAATTATAGGAATAATTCTTCTGGTAATACTTGGTCTGATCCTTCTTATCATTTTGCTGGTACTTTTTATGCCTATCAGTTACCGGATAAGCGGAGTACATAATGAAAATGAAACAATGGCAAATGTAACTGTCAGGTATATGATAGTTAAAGCACTGGCGGGATTTGAAAAAGGAACAGGGGTGGATTACAAGGTCAAGATTCTTTTCTTCCAGATATTCCCTAAGAAAGAAGGCAAAAAGAAAAAGAATGAGGAGAATATATGGGAAAATGATGAGGACATGGACGATGCTTCTCTGGATGATCTGTCAGAAGGTACTTCCGATGTAGATGCTGTTCCGGTTGCAGCAAATATGGAACAGACCTCAGAAACTGATAACGTATCATTACAGTCGGATGCTGAACAGACATCAGGAGTTGATAACTCGTTATCGCAATCTGATGCAGAACATACATCAAATTCTGATGAAGTGTCAATCATGTCTGATATAGATGATATAGAAGCATCACCTGAATATCAAAAGGAATTGGAAAAGCTGGAAAAAGAAAAGCTGCGTCAGCAAAAGAAAGAAGAAAAGCGTCTTAAAAAACAGGCTGAGGCAGAAAACAGATCTGAGGGTGATGTGGAAGAACTCGGTATTGGAGACAGGATAGATAAGCTGATGGACAAGGTGAATGATACGCTTACCAATATTGATGAAAAGTATCAAAATGCTATGGTAAAGGCTGACCATGTTATGCAGCTTCTGGACAGAGAATATACACAGAGAACCCTTAAAAGAGTTCTGAAGATTGTTAAGAGATTATTCGGTACTATTAAACCGAAGAAAAGTAAAGGCTATCTTCATATGGGACTGGGTTCCTCTGCTGATACGGGGGATATACTTGGTAAGATATCGATGTTTTATCCATTATATGGCAGATGGCTTATAATAGAACCTGATTTTTATTACAAGGTTATGGAAGGGGAGCTCGATATAAAGGGCAGGATATATCTCTTCAGAATAGTCGGTCCGGCTATTGGAATGATTCTTACTAGAGATTTCTGGAGAACAGTTAAACTGGCGAAGAAAATATAATTTAAATAATAAGTTTCAGGAGGAGTACAATGGCAAACGGTAATGATTTTAATTCTACAGTTAATTCTCTTTTTAAGGGAATGGATGCATTTCTGACTTCCAAATCAGTAGTTGGCGAGCCTATAAAGGTTGGAGATACAACGATTATTCCACTCTGCGATGTGAACTTTGGCGTAGGTGCCGGAGCTTATGGCGGCAAAAGATCCGACTCTGCAGGCGGTGGAATGGGTGGAAAGCTTTCACCTACAGCAATTATTGTTATAAAGGATGGATATTCCCAGATAATCAACGTTAATGAAGATAAGGGTTCTCTTGGAAAGGTTCTGGATATGATTCCGGGAGTTGCAGAAAAGCTTAAGGCTGTTCTGAATAAGAATACAGTAACCGAAGAAGAAATGGAAAAAATAGAAGAGGTTGCTGAGAATCTGACAGATGAGGAATTCTGATATATAAAAAAGATCCATATCTATTAAATAGACTGGATCTTTAAATCTGTGCCGGCGGCGGGGGTCGAACCCGCACGGTATTGCTACCAACAGATTTTGAGTCTGCCTCGTCTGCCAATTCCGACACGCCGGCTCAAGCACTAGATGAGATACTATCATAGTTTTATGATTTAGTCAATTTTAGAATAAAACTATTACTTATATTTTAATTTGACACTAATATTAATATTTTATGCAGAAAAGGAGAAACAACATGAAGATACTTGTAACAGGTGGTACAGGATATATCGGTTCACATACTGTAGTAGAGCTTATCAAAGCAGGACATGAGGTGGTTATATTTGATAATCTTTATAACTCAAAAGAGATAACTCTTGATTATATAAAAAAAATTACCGGAGTTAAGCCTAAGTTTTATAAAGCTGATATGTTATGTCCGGAGGAAATGGAACCAATATTCAAAGAAAATACATTTGATGCAGTAATTCATTTTGCAGGTCTTAAGGCTGTAGGAGAGTCAGTAAAGCTCCCTCTCAAGTATTATGAGAACAATCTGAGCGGAACAATAAATCTCTGCAAACTTATGGACAAATATGGCTGCAAGAAGATAATATTCTCATCTTCAGCTACAGTCTATGGTTCACCTGCAAGCTGTCCTATAACAGAGGATTTCCCGAATTCAACTACTAATCCTTACGGAACAACCAAGCTGTTTCTGGAAAGAATACTCAGTGATCTTACAGTTCCGGATCCTGAATGGAAGGTTATCCTTCTCAGATATTTCAATCCTATCGGAGCAGATGAAAGTGGTCTTATAGGTGAATCACCTAACGGTATTCCTAACAATCTTATGCCTTATATCATTCAGGTGGCACTTGGAAAGCTTCCTGAGCTTGGGGTATTCGGAAATGATTATGATACTCCGGATGGAACAGGAGTACGTGATTATATTCACGTTACCGATCTGGCACTCGGACATGTGGCTGCTCTTAACAGAATAGAAAAGACTGAAGGGGTTGATATATATAATCTTGGTACCGGAATCGGTTATAGCGTTCTGGATATTGTCAAGGCGTTTGAAAAGGCAAATAATATAAAGATTCCTTATTCTATAAAGCCTCGTCGTGCCGGCGATATAGCTATGTGCTATGCAAATCCTGAGAAGGCAAAAAGAGAGCTTGGATGGGAAGCCAAGTTTGATCTTGAAAGAATGTGTAAGGATTCCTGGAGATTTGCAGAGACAACACTTCGTAATGAAGAATAAAGATTAGATATATCAGATAGAAAATATGGAAACAAAAGCTACCGGAAAAAAACATAATAATACATCAGGAAGAACAGTGCAGGAGGGCTCTGGTTCAGCAGGATATAAAAACACTGGTACAAGCTACAACTCTTTTAGTGAAAAAAGCGGAAGAAGCGCCAGAAGTAATACTGTTAATAGAAATGGTACAAGAGAAAAAAGAGAACGAATAGAAGAGGAACGTATCAGACGAGAGATACAGCAGAAAAGAGCCAAATCCAGAGCAAAGAAAAGAAAAAGAGCCATCAGACTTGCGATAATATGTACTGTATTTACCATAGTTGTCATACTGGGAACTGCATTTATGGTTTTGCATCTTATTTCAGATAAAGAAGCGCTGAGAGAAGCCGGAATAGCTGCATTTCAGGAGGGCAATTATGAAGAAGCTGAAAAAGATTTTATTGCATCTCTTGGAGAAAAACAGTGGTTCACGGATAAGATGGACGATGATACCAGACTTTATCTCGCAGGCTGTTATATGCATACGGGAGAATATATCAAGGCACGTGACCAGTACAATACCCTTTATTCAAACGGTACAAAGATTATGGACGAGAACAAGCTTAAAGGTTATATAAGCTTTGCAAATGCTCTCGATACCGCCGGAAACGGTCATATGGATGATACTACTATAAATACTCTTAATACCGAGATAGAAAATGGCAATACTTCTGTCAGCATTATTCTTGGAGGCTATTATCAAAGCCAAAAGGATTATGATAAGATGATAAGCTACTATGATACCTATGTAAAAGATTTTGGTATCAATACCTATATAGCATATCAGATGTCCTCCTATTATATAATGAATAATGACTACGAGGCTGCTTCAGACTATATATCCAGAGGGCTTTCAGCCGAGGATGATCTGTATATGGATAAGCTTCTTTTCAACGAGGCAGTACTTCTGGAGAAAAATATTGATTATCAGGGAGCATTTGATAAGATATCAGCTCTTTGTGAAAAATATCCTGATAATGAAACCTTTAGAAGAGAGTATGATTATCTGTATTCCAGACTGAATATAGATACGGAACCTGTAAATGGAGATGAAGAAAGCTCAGACTGATAAGTTACTAATTGGGAGATAATCTATAAAATGAAACTTCCTCTCGAATATGAAAACAAAATGAAAAAACTCCTGGGGGATGAATACGAAGCTTATGTTGCATCACTTTCGGAGCCGCAGTATAACTGTCTGAGGGTAAATACTCTTAAGATTTCTGTAGAGGATTTTCTGAAAATATCACCCTTTACCCTTAGTCCTGTTCCCTGGGCTTATGGCTCATTTTATTATGATTCAGATAAAGATACTCCCTCGAAGCATCCCTATTACTTTGCGGGTCTGTATTATTTACAGGAACCCAGCGCTACACTTCCCGCTGCAGTGCTTGATGTACAGCCGGGAGATAAGGTGCTCGATATATGTGCCGCTCCGGGCGGCAAATCAACTGCCCTTGCCTGTAAGCTTTCAGGAGAGGGTTTACTTATTTCAAATGATGTCAGTGCCTCAAGGATCAAGGCTTTGCAGAAGAATATGGAGAACTTTGGTGTAACTAATTCCGTTATCTGCTGCGTAGAACCTGTAACTCTTTCAGAAATATTTGAAGGATATTTTGATAAGATTCTTATTGATGCGCCCTGTTCAGGAGAAGGAATGTTCAGAAAATCTGACTCCATGATATCTGCGTGGGAATTGAATGGTAATCAGACATTTATTGATATACAAAACAGAATACTAAAATATGCTGCTCGTATGCTGAGACCGGGAGGAATGCTTCTATATTCCACCTGTACCTTTGATCCGAGGGAGGATGAAGATCAGGTAATGCAGTTAAGAGCTCTCCGACCTGATCTTGAGATGGTTGATATACCAAAATATGATGGCTTTGTAAGCGGTAAGCCTGAATGGTCAAGCAGTCCTGAAGCTGATGATGAACTCAGTAAAGCTGTCAGGCTTTTTCCTCACAGGATAAAAGGAGAGGGGCACTTTGTGGCCCTTATGAAGTCAACTCTGGAAGACGAAAGAAGTGACGTATCCCCTTATAGATATAAAAGCTATAAATCCATGAAGGGGATAAAAGAGCTGGATGATTTTCTGTCTCATGTTTCATCCCCGGAGATTACACCGGACAGGCTGGAAATAAATAACGAAAAGCTGTTTCTTATTCCAAATATTTCACCATCCATGCCCAAAGTCAGAGTGATGCGGAGAGGTGTATATCTTGGAGAATTAAAGACCAAAAGATTTGAACCCAGTCAGTCTATGGCTATGATGCTAAAGGCTGATGAATTTGATAATATACTGGATCTTAGCCCGGATGGGCGGCTTATCTATCAGTATCTTAAGGGTGAAAGTCTTGCCATAGACAGCGCTATGAGCCCTGAACTGGATGAATATGAATCTGAGTATCCCTATTCAAAACTTAAAGATGGATGGGTTCTGGTTACAGTTTCCGGTTTTCCGGTTGGATTCGGCAAGCTTGTCAGAGGAATACTAAAGAATAAATACCTTCCGGGATGGAGGATGAAAAGTTAATGTCAAATATTGATAACAGTACATATAAACAAATTAAAAAATCCCGAAAGCTATCCGAGGAAGGTAGATACGACAAGGGGCGCTACGGACACTGGAAGCATTACAGGAATATGAGAATATTAGTTGCAGCCATTTTACTGCTTGCTATTGCTGCGTCAGTAGTTCTGAGTCTTGCCGTATTTCATACAAAGAAGACTGTATTTATTGTTATAGCGTGTCTGCTTGCCATACCTTTTGCCAGAAATATTACAGATATTATTATGGTTCTTAAGGCAAGGTCTCTTGAGCGCTCTGTCTATGAGAAAATGGAGACTGTATCTCAGGAAGCCGGTGTGCGGCTGCTATATGACATAATGATAACTGAAACGGATGGTGCTGTTTATATTCCCTGTATGCTTATTGCGGCCAATAATATAATCGCCTTTACTCCGGACTATAGTGATACCAAAGCAAGAGAAAAGATTAAGACATATATATCCGGTGCCAATACTGCTGCCGGACTTAATTTCAGGATCTTTGTGACAGAGAGAGAAGATACATTTATCAAAGAAATAAAGAAGGTAAATATCCATGAAGGAATCCCCTCTGAGGATGATATCAGGATGAAGCAGACGATTCTTTCTATGGGAATATAGAGAAATATAGGTAATATAAAGGGATGTTATGAGAGAAATAGAGGTAAATGATAAACAGGAAGGCTACAAACTTAAAAAGCTATGTATGCGTTATCTTGATACTGCACCTCAGTCTTTCATATATAAGATGCTTCGTAAGAAAAATATTGTTCTGAATGATAAGAAAGCAACAGGTGATGAGGTACTTAAGTCCGGTGATGTAATAAAGCTTTATCTGAGCGAAGAAACTATAAACAGCTTTAAATCAGAAAGTGGTAATAACAGTCAAATAAATAATCAAAAGAATAATATATCTTTCAAGAAGCTGATAATCTACGAGGATAAAGATATAATCATATTCAACAAGCCTGTTAATATGCTTTCCCAGAAGGCAAAGCCGGAGGATTATTCTATGAACGAGATGCTTATAGATTATCTTCTGGAGGAGGGTGATATACAGGAAAATGAACTGAGTCTCTTTAAACCCTCTGTCTGTAACAGACTTGACAGAAATACCTCCGGGCTTCTCCTTGCCGGTAAAACCTCTCATGGTTCCAGATACTTAAGTAGAGTATTAAAGGACAGAACTATTCAGAAGTATTACCTTGCAGTTGTTAAAGGATCTTGCAGCTTATCCGGAATAAAAAAAGCATTTATTTCAAAGGACAGAAAGCAAAACCTTGTGACGGTTAGTGAAAACGAAGGAGATATGCTTATAGAAACCGGCTTTGAGGTTCTGGACTATAATAAAAAAGAAGATATATCTCTATTAAGAATTGAACTTTTTACCGGAAAAAGTCATCAGATAAGAGCTCATCTTAAGTATCTTGGCTATCCGATAATCGGTGATATAAAATATGGTTCCGATAACAGATATTTCAGAGACAGATATAAGGTTAAGTCACAGCTTCTTATGGCTTATAAGGTCGTATTCCCGGCTGGAGAGGAAGTAGTCTCCGGCAAAGAATTTATGATAAAACCAAAGGATGATATATATAAGCTCTTTGATACTACAAAGCTATGACTAATGCTATTATAGATTAATGTGGTACTCTTAGTATAATATTGATAATTAATCAGATAAGTGTGATGTTCTTATTATAATATTAGTAACTAATCAGATAAGTGTGATGCTCTAATTATAATATCGGTAATTAATCAGATAAGTGTGATGTTCTTATTATATTATCGGTAAATAATCAGATAAATGGAAATAATATGGCTACATGGAAAACCAGAGGACTAAGAGGCTCTGCCTTTGAAAGCCTGATCAATTCAACAAATGAATATTACCGCAGCAAAAAGCTGGCTCTGGTTCAGAAGATACCGACTCCTATTACGCCACTTAAGTTTGACAGCGAGAGGAAGCTTATAACAGAGGCTTATTTTGATAAGGATTCCACTGTTGATTATATAGGTGTTGTTCAGGAGATACCGGTAGCGTTTGATGCAAAGGAATGTCATACGGATACATTTTCCATGCAGAATATACATGAGCATCAATATCGTTTCATGGAAGAGTTTGAAGAACAGGGCGGAGTTGCCTTCGTGCTCATATATTTCACTGAGAGAAATGATATGTATTACTTAAGATTTAAAGAGCTTAGGGAATATTATGAAAGAATAGAGCGTGACGGTCATGCCAAGAACTTCAAATATAATGAGCTGGAGGATGATTATTTTCTGAAACCAAGAGGACCTGCCATAGTTAATTATCTTGAGGGCTTAAGCCTCGACCTCTCTGAAAGAGAATAAGACCTTTTAATGTATTAAGATTCTATAGGAAGGAAATGACGATTATAACGTCAAAATAAATTTATGTTTGATTTTTACAGAGTAGCAGCCTGTGTTCCGGATGTGAGCGTAGGAAACACAGAGTACAATCTATCAAAGATTTTCGAGAAGCTGGAGGAGGCATATAATTACTCTGCCGGAATTATAGTATTTCCTGAACTTGCAACTACAGGTTACAGTTGTCAGGACCTCTTTTTTCAGGACACGCTTCTGGAAGGCTCACGAAAAGCAGTTAAAGAAATCATAAGAAGCACCGGTGGCAGAAAAGAGCTCGTTATCGTGGGCGCTCCGCTTGAGCTTGATTCCAGACTTTTTAACGCAGCATACGTTATAAGAAATTCAAAGCTTCTCGGTATAGCTGTCAAGACGCTTATTCCTAATCATAATGAATTCTATGAAAAACGATGGTTCTCTTCAGCGACAGAACTTACAGCTTCGGCTGTTACTGTATCTGAGCTCGGACTTCTGGACGTGACTGATGAAGTTGCAGATGATTACAGTGTACCTGTTGGAAACAATATCATCTTTGATATAGCCGGCAGTCTGAAGCTCGGTGTAGAAATCTGTGAGGATCTGTGGGGACCGATGCCGCCTTCAAATATGCTGGCACTGGGCGGTGCAGAGGTCATAGTCAATCTGTCTGCAAGTAATGAAACTATCTCCAAGAGAGAGTACAGGAAAGGTCTGGTGCGTCAGCAGTCAGCCTCCCTTCTGGCAGACTATCTTTATGTTTCTGCAGGAAGCTCTGAATCAACTCAGGATCTGATATTCTCAGGACATTCCATTCTTGCTGAAAATGGTGCCATTATTAATGAGAATAGAGATTTTATAGCAAATGATTATATCATGATCGCAGATATGGATCTCGGCAAGATCAGACATGACAGAAAAAGATCAACATCATTTTCAGATACCCTTTCTCTATATAAGAATGAACTGAAGAAGCTGAATATTATCAGAATAGATGATGGTGAACTTCCTGCTTCAGATGGTAAATATATCATAGCCAGCAGGACTCCGTTTATTCCATCCACAAAGGCAAGACGTCTTAAGAGATGTAATGAAATATTTGATATGCAGGTTGGCGGACTTGCCAAGAGGCTTCAGATAACTGGCGCCAATCCTGTAATTGGTGTATCAGGTGGTATGGATTCCACACTTGCTCTTCTGGTTGCCGCCAGGGCGCTTGAAAAACTGGACAGAGACCCTGATGACCTGATAGCTATAACTATGCCTGCCTTCGGCACTTCAGACAGGACATATAATAATTCTCTGGAGCTTATAAATGCTTTGGGTTCAGAACCGCTCGTAATAGATATCAAGGCCTCCTGTATTCAGCATCTTAAGGATATAGGTCATGACGGTGAAACTAAGGATATCACTTATGAGAATACACAGGCAAGGGAAAGAACACAGGTGCTTATGGACTATGCCAATATGGAAAATGGACTTGTGGTAGGTACAGGTGATCTGTCAGAGCTGGCTCTTGGCTGGTGTACTTATAACGGCGACCAGATGAGTATGTATGGTGTAAATGGAAGTATTCCTAAAACCCTTGTCAGATGGATGATAGACTCGGTAGTTGAAAATGATATATTCCCCGATGCTTCAAATGTGCTGAGGGATATACT
>DGRT01000139.1 GCA_002391105.1 Lachnospiraceae bacterium UBA4381
CCTACAATGCTTAAGTATAAGACTCAGGCAGATGCTGATTCTCTTTACAATACACCTCCATGCTATGGTATCTATATCTGTGGACTTGTATTCAAGTGGGTTAAGTCCATGGGCGGTCTTAAGGCTATGAAGGTTCATAACGAGAAGAAGGCTAAGATCCTTTATGATTATCTGGATCAGTCCAAGATGTTCATGGGTACAGTAGTAGAGAAGGACAGATCTCTCATGAATGTACCATTTGTAACAAGAAATCATGATGCTGAGCTTGAAGCTAAGTTTGTTAAGGAAGCAACTGCTGCCGGTTTCGTAAACCTTAAGGGACACAGATCAGTAGGTGGTATGCGTGCATCTATCTACAATGCTATGCCTATCGAGGGTGTAGAGAAGCTTGTAGAATTCATGAAGGACTTCGAAGAGAAGAATGCATAAAGGAGAAAAATTATGACAAAGATTAATTGCTTAAACCCTATAGCAAAGTGTGGAACTGATCTTTTTGATGACAGCTATGAGATGACTGATAATATAAATGAAGCAGAAGCTGTACTTGTAAGAAGTGCTTCTATGCATGATCTTGAGGTGCCTGATTCACTTCTTGCAGTTGCAAGAGCCGGTGCAGGTGTTAACAATATCCCTCTTGATACTTATGCAGAAAAAGGTATCGTTGTATTTAACACTCCGGGTGCAAATGCAAATGGTGTTAAGGAGCTTGTTATCGCCGGACTTCTTCTTGGTTCAAGAGATATAGTTGCCGGTGCAAACTGGGTAGTAGAGGATAAGGGCGATGAGAATATTGCCAAGACTGCAGAGAAGCAGAAGAAGCTTTATGCAGGTAATGAGATCCAGGGTAAGAAGCTTGGTGTTATCGGACTTGGAGCTATCGGCTGTAGAGTAGCAAATGCTGCTGTACATCTTGGTATGGAAGTATGGGGATATGATCCATATGTGTCTGTGGATGCAGCCTGGAACCTTTCCAAGTCAGTAAAGCACATTACAAATGTAAATGATATATATTCAAACTGTGATTATATTACAGTTCATGTTCCACTTATGGATTCTACAAAGGGCATGATAAATGAAGAGGCTATCTCTCTTATGAAGGATGGTGTAGTTGTTCTTAACTATGCAAGAGATGTTCTTGTAGATGAAGAAGCTCTTATGAAGGCTATTGATGCCGGTAAGGTTCATCGTTATGTAACAGACTTTGCAAATCCTACAGTTGTTGGTCATGCAGGAGTTATTTGTACACCACACCTGGGAGCATCTACTGCTGAGTCAGAGGATAACTGTGCAGTAATGGCTGTTAATGAGATTAGAGATTTTATCGAGAACGGAAATGTTATCAATTCTGTAAATTATCCAAGAGTTGATGCAGGAGTTCCTTCTGCTGCCGGAAGAATTACAGTATGTCATAAGAACATTCCTAATATGCTTACACAGTTTACCGGTGCATTTTCAAAGTCTGGTATCAATGTTCCTGATCTTGTAAGCAAGTCACGTGGAGACTATGCATATACTATTCTTGATGTTGATACAGCAAATGCTGCAGAGATGGCTAACGAGCTTGAGGCTATACCTGGAGTAATACGTGTCAGAGTTGTAAAATAATTGATATATAAATTGTGTGAACCGGTAATATGACAATATTAAGATTATATGTGGTTTGACAGATGTCCTGATATTGTCATGGTTCATACAGTATTGTGTGTGGATTCAAGAGGAAAAAGATATGGAAAAACTAAGAGTAGGTATCCTTGGTGCTACTGGTATGGTAGGGCAGAGATTTATCGATCTTCTGAGAGACCATCCGTGGTTTCAGGTTGTAACGGTTGCTGCATCCCCACGTAGTGCCGGAAAGAAATACAGCGAGGCAGTAGAAGGAAGATGGAAGATGGAGAATCCTATTCCTGACTCAGTTGCTGACCTTGTAATTAAAAATGTAAATGAAGTTGAAGAGATAGCATCCGGCGTTGATTTTGTATTCAGCGCTGTTGATATGTCCAAGGATGAGATAAAGGCTATCGAGGAGGCTTATGCCAAAACTGAGACTCCTGTAGTTTCCAATAACAGTGCACATAGATGGACACCTGATGTTCCTATGGTCGTTCCTGAACTCAATCCTGAGCATTTCGCAGTTATCGAGTCCCAGAGAAAGCGTCTGGGAACAAAGAAAGGCTTCATAGCTGTTAAGCCTAACTGTTCTATACAGTCTTATGCGCCGGCTCTTTTTGCGCTGAAGGAATTTCAGCCCAAGGAGGTTGTTGTATCAACCTATCAGGCTATATCAGGTGCAGGAAAGAATTTTAAGGACTGGCCTGAGATGGTAGAAAACATTATTCCGTTTATCGGTGGTGAAGAAGAGAAATCTGAGAAAGAGCCACTTCGTATCTGGGGTAAGGTAGAGGACGGCGAGATCAAACTGGATGAGAATGGTCCTAAGATTACATCACAGTGTATCAGAGTGCCTGTTCTTTATGGTCATACAGCTACAGTTTTTGTTAATTTCGGTATCAAGCCTACCAAGGAACAGATTATCGAAAAATGGCAGAGCTTTAAGGGCGAGCCTCAGGAACTGGATCTTCCTTCTGCTCCAAAGCAGTTTATAAGATATATGGAAGAGGAGAACAGACCTCAGGTTCAGCTTGATGTGAACTATGAAAATGGTATGGGAGTATCTATGGGAAGACTAAGGGAGGATACGATCTTTGATTATAAGTTCGTAGGTCTTTCACATAATACTATAAGAGGTGCTGCCGGTGGCGCTGTTCTTTCGGCAGAGCTTCTAACAGCCAAAGGATATATAACAAAAAAAGACTGATATAGATGATTTACCAGATGAAATTAGTTAAAGTGTTTATCGGGGATTGATTATTATAATAAACTGTTAACTATTAATAAACTTTGTTAATTCAGGGAGGGGAATATGGCAAAGAAGAAGTTGATTCTTGTAACATCACCGCCAGCGTGTGGAAAAACATTTATTACGAAGAACCTGGCCAGAGCGCTCAATAACTGCGTTTATCTAGACAAGGATGACCTTATCGTACTGTCTAAGCAGATTTATAAGGTTGCAGGTGAGCCGTTTGACAGATCTTCTGCATTTTTCCAGGAGAATATCAGAGATGCGGAATACCTTGCTATTCTTGAGATTGCTTTCAATGCACTCAACTATAATGATACTGTACTTATAAATGCGCCATTCAAGACAGAGATTCGTGATCAGGAGTGGCTTGAGGGTATGAGAAAGAAGCTGGCTTCAAGAAATGCTGAGCTTTGCATCATATTTGTCCATACTGATATCGAGGTTGTTCATCAGCGTATGGTAACTCGTAATTCTGAAAGAGATACCTGGAAGATAGAGCATTGGGATGAATATGTGGCAACACAGGATTATTCAATTCCTACCGGAATACCTGAGCTGTTCATTTTTGAAAATTCAAGCGATGAAGAGTTTGATGAGTCAATCGTCAAGGCGGTTGATTATATCAGAAGATAAAGACTGGAGAAAAGTAATGTCTAAAGTATTACCATTTGCGGCATTCAGACCTGCCCCAAAAGTTGTGGCTGATGTGGCTGCTCTTCCATACGATGTATATAAAAGAGCAGAGGCTAAGGAATATGTGGCTTCACATCCCAAGTCATTTCTTAAAATAGACAGACCTGAGACCTGTTTCCCTGATGATTTTGATATGTATTCACAGCCTGTATATGATAAGGCTGCAGAGCTTCTTCATACAGCTATTTCCGATGGAACCTATGTACATGATGCTGAGCCGTGCTATTATATATATGAGCTTATAATGGATGGACGTTCTCAGACGGGAATAGTCGCAACGGTTTCAGTTGATGATTATATTAACGGAACAGTCATGAAGCATGAAAATACCCTTGAGGCAAAGGAGCAGGACAGGATCAATCATATCTATAACTGCGGTGCACAGACCGGTCCCATATTCCTCGCCTACAGAGACAGGGCAAGGATAAATGAGATAGTCAGCCGTGTAAAGCAGGAGGAGAAAACCTATGGCTTTACTGCTGAGGACGGAGTAACACATAATGTATGGATAATATCCGATGCTTCAGACATAGCTGCTATCAGACAGGAATTCTCTGATGAGAACAGGATATATATTGCTGATGGTCATCATAGAGCAGCTTCCGCGGTTAAGGTTGGTCTTAAGAAACGTGAAGAGAATCCCGGCTATACCGGGGAGGAGGAGTTTAATTTCTTCCTGTCAGTGCTTTTCCCTGAAAGTGAGCTTGCCATACTTCCTTATAACAGAGTAGTAAAGGATCTGAACGGATTTGCCGAAGAAGAGTTTATCGCTAAGCTTGGAGAGTTCTTCGATATAGAAGCTGTTTCCGGAGCCGGTCAGGGCTATCAGCCAAAGGCCAAGGGCGTATTCGGAATGTTCCTCGGAGATACCTGGTATAAGCTTACTATTCATGACGAACTAAAGAGTGATGATGCTGTGGCAGGGCTGGACGTATCGCTTCTTCAGGATAATGTCCTTGGTCCAATACTCGGAATCGAGGATCCAAGAGTGGATAAGAGGATTGATTTTGTAGGTGGAATCAGAGGACTGGGAGAGCTGGAGAGAAGAGTAAATACAGATATGAAGGTTGCATTTTCCATGTATCCTACTTCTATCAGTGAGCTCTTTGGAGTTGCAGACGCCGGACTGCTTATGCCGCCGAAGTCAACCTGGTTTGAGCCGAAGCTCAGAAGCGGAATCTTTATACATGAGATATAGCTGGCATAGCTTTTCTTAAATATCTGTGCATTAGTCCGGATATTTCGCGAATGCTGTACTGGTATCTATGACTTATTTGGCAATAATAATATAATTATAACTTGCTACAATACCTTGTTTTGGTTTATACTGAACAAGGTATTTTATTTTTGTTGGATAATAAATTAACTGCTACTGATGTATTCTAATTCGTTGGTTTTGTGCAGAGTAAGGAGATATATATGACTAGGAGAAAAGCAGTATTTGCTATTAATTGGATGGAGGTTGAGGCACTTACTAAGGCGAAGCATGATAATCCGCATCATTTGCTTGGAATACATGAGTGTATAGATGATGTATTTGTTAATGTTTATCTTCCGGATGCCAAGGTTGTGAAGATAACTGATATATCTGAAGGGAAAACCTACTCTCTGGTTTCTGACAGATATGAAGGCTTTTATTCTATCAGACTGAAGGATAAGAAGATTTTTGAATACAGGGTTAAGGCAAAGTTCCTGGATGGCCATGAGGAGTCATATATCGATCCTTATATTTTTGAACCTGTTATCGACCCGATTGATATAAGTCTATTCAATGAGGGTATGCATTACAACGTATATGAAAAGCTTGGTGCGCATCCTATGGAGGTGGATGGGGTATATGGTACTCTGTTTGCTGTATGGGCTCCAAATGCTGAGAGAGTTTCTGTGGTTGGCAATTTTAACAACTGGGATGGCCGCAGATATCAGATGAGAAAGCTGGATTATTCCGGAATATTTGAGATATTCATTCCCGGTGAATTTGAAGATGAGATATATAAATATGAAATAAGATCCAAGACCGGAGAAGTGTTCATGAAGAGCGATCCTTATGCGGCAAGCTCTGAGATAAGACCGGCAAATGCATCTCGTGTTGTAAAGCTTGATTACAAGTGGAAGGACGGGAAGTGGATGGGTGAAAGAGACAAGACTAAGCTTCTGTCTCAGCCTATGAATGTATATGAGGTTCATCTGGGTTCCTGGAAGAGACCGGATGACGGAAGAGAGTTCCTGAATTATCGTGAGATAGCAAGGGAGCTGTCAAAATATATGAAGGATATGGGCTATACCCACGTAGAGCTGATGCCTGTTATGGAGCACCCGTATGATCCTTCCTGGGGGTATCAGGTAACGGGCTACTATGCTCCGACTTCCAGATATGGTACTCCTGCTGATTTTATGTATTTTGTGGATTATATGCATGAGCAGGGAATCGGAGTTATTATCGACTGGGTGCCGGCACATTTTCCTAAGGATGCACATGGTCTGGGAAGATTTGACGGGACGCCGCTTTATGAATGTGAGAATCCGCTCAGAGGGGAACATCCTCACTGGGGTACTTATATATTTGATTATGGCCGTAACGAGGTTCGTAATTTCCTTGTGGCAAATGCACTTTACTGGGCTGACAAGTTCCATGTGGATGGTATCAGAATGGATGCGGTTGCTTCAATGCTGTATCTCGACTATGGAAGACAGGGCGGTGAGTGGCTGCCAAACAAGTATGGTGGAAATGAGAATCTGGAGGCTATAGAGTTTATTAAGGAACTCAGCATCAAGATGAATGAACTCTACCCCGGTGTTATGCTGATAGCTGAGGAGTCAACAGCCTGGCCTATGATAACTCACAGTGTTGAGAGTGGCGGGCTCGGTTTTGACTTTAAGTGGAATATGGGCTGGATGAATGATTTCCTGAAGTATATCCAACTGGATCCTCTCTATAGAAGATATCATCATGAGGATCTGACCTTCAGCATGGTATATGCTTATAGTGAGAACTTCATACTGGTTCTTTCTCATGATGAAGTGGTTCATGAGAAATGCTCCATGATAGAGAAGATGCCGGGAGGCTATGAGGATAAGTTTTCCAATCTTAGAACCGCTTATGGTTTCATGGCTGCTCATCCGGGTAAGAAGCTGCTCTTTATGGGACAGGAATTTGCGCAGATGAAGGAATTCTCCGAGTCATCAGAGCTTGACTGGTCGCTTTTTGAATTTGATGCGCATAACTGTATCAGAGAATATGTAAAGGAGCTTAACAGGTTTTATCTGTCAGAGCCTGCTATGTATGAGAAGGATTATGATCCGTCAGGCTTTGCATGGATAAGTGCTAATGATGCCAATCGTTCCATTATCTCATTTGAGAGAAGGGGAAATGATCCGAAGGATACACTTTTGGTAATATGCAACTTTACTCCGGTGGATATCAAGAACTATAAGCTTGCAGTTCCTGAGGAAGGGAAGTGGAAGGAGGTCTTCTCCAGTGATCTTCCTAAGTTCGGAGGCGATGGACATAACAACAAGACGGTGAAACAGTCAAAGCCCGGTAAGGTGGATGACAGAGAAAACTACATACAGATAACAGTACCGGCACTTTCTATGTCAGTTTTTAAGAAAAAATGATATGTCGATAAAAATCGTAAATGCGAAGAAAAGGGGCAAACCTGACCATAATTGATATGCTACCCCCAAGTAGGACAATGAAATATAAAAACCTACTTGGGGGTATTTCTATGTCAGAAAGAAAAAAGATAGATCCAGTCCTGAAAGTGGAACTGGTAGAAAAATATCTCAGAGATGAAATAGGAATCCGGGAAGCGGCAAGACAGGCTGGATTATCTGGTTGCGGAACAGAATCGTTTAGGAAGTGGGTAGATATTTA
>DGRT01000047.1 GCA_002391105.1 Lachnospiraceae bacterium UBA4381
TATCCGCAGCCTCCAGCGCGTCGTCTGAGGAATTGGATACAGCATAACCTATTCCTGCTGTTCTTATCATATCCGCATCATTATCAGCATTTCCAAATGCGGCAGTTTCCTCCAGTTGCATCCCCAGAAGCTCTGCTATACGCCTAAGTCCTCCGGCCTTTCCGGACCTCTCATCTGATATTTCTATAAGTTCAGGAATAGAGCTTGTTACATATACTCCATCAACCTCAGTTGCAAGCCGCTCCATAAGCTCATCAAAAAGCGATACATCAAAAACATTATAATTCATACAGTCAAGAACAGTCTCATGCTCTCTTATAAATGCCCTTATATCATCTTCCGGTCTTCTGGTTTTTCTAAGATATGCCTTTCTGTGTTCCGATATCTTATCATTACTCAGAAGTGTATCCAGCAGCCGTCTGTCGCTGTGAGGCACTCCCTTGGTAAAGGCATCCAGATAAACCGTTTCTATATAATCATCTGCAAGCTTCACTATCTGCCTGACAGAGTTTTCCTTTAATGTATAGGCTGCAATGCATCTTTTTTCTTTTACGTCAAATATATTCGCGCCATTTGAACATATAGCATATCTAATCCCCGGAACCTGAAGCAGTTCTTCCGGAAGCGAATAAAAAGAACGTCCACTGGCTATAACCGGTTCTATCCCACAGCGAGCGGCCTCGGTAAAGGAATAACTTGTTTTTTCGGTAAGCCTCCCGTCACCATCCAGAGCTGTATCATCCAGATCAAACGCAACCAGGCGTATATACTTTTTTCTGTCCTCGATGTTCATATCCCGACCTATCCTTTTATAGAATCAATGTAATAAAATGTGTCTTTCCAAGGTCATTAGCTAAGAGAATAATAACCAACCATTCATGTCTTTAGTCTACCTATTCCCGGACTCTATGTGTGAAACTATATAATCAACTATCCGGCTGGTACTATTCCCGTCACAGGCTCCCATATACTTTTTATAAAACAGTTCCAGTTCCCTGCTTCTGTCCAGCTCACTTTCCTTCTTAATGGCATCCACAAGATTTCCCACGTTTCTGGTAATAAAGCAAGGAAAAAATTCAGGATCCACATAGAAGCCTCTCGACTTCCTGTACTCATCAATATCCGGACAAAAAAGGACAAATGGTTTCCTATAGATCGAATAGTCAAAAAGAATAGATGAATAGTCCGTAACAAGAATGTCCGCTACCGACAGAAGTCTCAATGTAGTAAATCTTTCCAGCTTTCCGTTAAAATACTGTGGATACTGGTCCTTCATCAGAGGATGAGGTCTGAATATCACATAATAATCCTTACCCAGAAGCTCATTTAATTCTTTTTCTGTCACAAGTGATAAGCCTGCCGACTTAGGTCTTGCAGCATTATCGGAAAAGGATGGTGCATATAATACTATCTTTTTTCCTTTTGCTTCAGGTATCAAAGAATAAAATATATCCCTGTTCCTCTGATTCCAGCTTTCATCAAAATATACATCTGTTCGAGCAAGTCCCATAGCCTTCGCCACACCATGTTCCAGATGTAATGCCTTTTCCCATACTGTTTCACATATAGGTGAACTGACAGTAACCAGATCATAATTTGCTGACACATTTCCATGATAATTTCGTGGAATATCATCCTCTGTATCATATCCCATTTTTTTCAGGAGACCACCCGAATGCCATAGCTGAATAACCTTCGTTTCCTCTCTCTTTTTGGCAGAAGAAACCGGCAGGAAGTATGTTGATATCACAACTGTTCCTGCCGATGCATAGGCATTCATAAAACCATTCATAAATCTCAGGAACCTGATAGTTCCCATCTTACTCGCATCTCTACATATAGCCTTCGGTCTGTATCCTCTTTTTTTCAATTCTTTATATACTGCCTGCATGCTGGGATTTATCCCATCCGAATGCATGTCGGCAAATATTATTCTATCCCGAATCACACTATTATTCTTGCATGCAAGCTTGTACATAAAAGGTAAATGTACATTCTGGATATACATTTTCATATATTGCTTCAGATTAAATAATATACTCATTAATTATAACTACTCCAACCCTCTGATTTTATAATAATATGTGTCTGTTCAAGTCATGCAGATATGACTATCATATTGCCGTGAAAGCTTGCCTTCAAAAGCGATTCTGACATGTTATTCAGGTCTATTATTAAAATCACTTTATTCATTAATCATTAGATATTAAATCTTCTATGGATGTTCCACTGATACCGATTACATTGGCATTATTTCTATCTGCGGCAGCATTAGCAGCCTGCGCAGCAGCTTCCTCTTCAGAAAGCTCTGTGGTCGGCTCCGCGCCCTCTGCTGCTTCCCCAGTTGCAGCATCCGGACTCGTTTCTGCAGGACTCACAGTAGAGAGACCCCCGCTCTCTACAGTTCTCTTCAGAGTTTCCACCTCTGATGCAAGATTCTCTATGGTGGCCTGCATCTCCGCCTGCTTGGACTCATAAGCTGAGTTTCTGTTGCTGAGCCCTTCTATCTCAAGATTAAGATTATCTATCTCATTATTCTTGGTGGATATAGTCTGATTATAAGAGGTTTCCAGTTCCCTAAGCTGCTCTGCATAATTATCCTTTATTTCCGGAATAACCAGGAAGTAGAATACCGCCACTCCGATCAACATTCCCGCCAGCATGTAGATATTGGAAAATCTGGCAAGATTCTGCTCACGGTATTTACGAAGTCTCAGTATCCTGGTTGTCTTTTGATCCTCCGGAACAATCTTCTTGGCAGGACGCAGTTCCTCTATACCATAATAATTATCATAATCTTCATCAGAAAAATCCATATTTTCTGTTTTCTTCTCAGCCGCTTTGATCTCACGCTGTATCTCTCTGTCCAGCTCTATATCCTGTTCAAGATCAAATCCCTCATCTGTATCTTCGCTGAAATCATAATCTCTCTCAATACCACTGCCGGAGGATCTGTCCGAAGAATCTGATACCTCATCTTTCAGCTTGCTTAGTCTTCTTTCTTCTTCAAGTTCATCCTGTTCAAGCTCTGCTTCAAACTTATCAAGGTCAAATTCTTCATGTTCATCAGCTTCTGATTCATAGGCATAATCCTTTGATTCATATTTTTCTGAACCGTAATCACCTGAACCATAATCTTCTGATTCGTAATCCTCTGATTCATAATCCTCAGATTCATAATCTTCATCATAAGCCCCATCCAGAGCAGAATCATATCCATCATCTGAGGACATATCTATCCCGGATTCTCTGATGTCCTCCAGATCATTCACCGAAATCTCATGCATATCAGTTTTATTTTTGTTCTTCTTACTCATTACCTATCCTCATGAATTATCACTTGAAATAACAGCTTTAATCTCTCCCACCATGTAAAGCGAGCCAACCACCAGCAGCAGCGTATCATCAGCCTGCTCACTTCTGGCTGTCTCCCAGGCTTTACTTATATCTCCCAAAGCTCTGACTTTGAAAATCTTATCCTTTTTCATATACTTCCTGAACATCTGAACTTCCGTCTGGGCATCACTCTTTCTGTCGCCCTTGATCTCACCTATATAAACATTTTCAAAATCAAGCTCTTCAGTTAGTATCTTTATCATACTATCATAATCTTTGTCACTTGCTACAGCAAATATAAGACTAAGCTTGTCCCAGCCGTCTCTTTCCTTGATTACCTTAACTGATTCAACATATTTGAGGACAGCATCCTCATTATGTGCCCCATCAATAAGAACATTTGGTTTGATATATTCCATTCTGCCCGGCCAGGAAAATGTATCCAGAGTTTTATGAATAGCAGCCTCTATATCCGTACCTATGTTCATTAGCTCGAAGGCTGATATAGCCGTTCTTGCATTTTCCCTCTGATATAAAACCCGCATAGCCGGATAGCTGCCTAGATCAACACTTACCTTATAATTATATCCATACCCGGAATCTTTAGTCTGCTGTACACTACCCTGCGATGCATCCTGCAACATAGCCGCTGATACATTATAACATGGACTACCAAGTTCCTCAGCTTTTTCTTCTATTACCTTGTCTGCCCTGGAATCACCTGTATTATAAACCACCGGAATACCCTTTTTAATTATTCCAGCCTTTTCTCCTGCAATACTCTCTATCGTATCTCCGAGATATTGCATATGATCCATTCCAATAGAGGTAATAATGCTGATTTCAGGCGTAAGTATATTGGTAGCATCCAGTCTTCCGCCCAGCCCGGTCTCATATACTACATAATCACAGCCCTTATCTTTAAAATATAATACCGCCATTATAAAAAGCAGTTCAAAAAAAGCAGGATGCTGAAGATCTAATTCCGGGACGTTTATATTTTCCGAATCCCGGCAGTTGCTCATAAACTGCTGATCCTGACGATTCATCAGTAGCTTAAGATCAAGACATTTGTCAATCTTATCAAACAAATCCACCAAATCGTCATCACTTATTTCCTGACCATTTATCTGAATCCTTTCATTCATTCTGACCAGATGAGGTGATGTAAAAAGTCCCGTCTTAAATCCACTGTTCTGTAAAAAACCGGACATCATCCTGGCAACCGAGCCTTTTCCATTGGTACCGGCTATATGAACAGTCTTAACTCCGACCTGCGGATCTCCCAACTTATGCAGAAGCCCCAACGTATTACTAAGCTTTGTCTTTTTAGTAAACTTCGGAGTATTATTAATGTAATCAATTACCTCGTTATATCTATTGCTCAACTATTATTCTCCAAATGTAACTATTCAGGTCGTGCAACTGCCGTACCCATTTTCCCAAAAATCCTATCTTCCACCTGTAAGTCCACTCTCGGCAGGATTCATATCATGATTTACAAGACGACTCCATGCCATTTCCTCCCATTTGGTTCCGGGACGTCCATAGTTTGTATATGGATCAATAGATATCCCACCTCTTGGCATAAACATTCCGGTAACCTCTATATACTTAGGATCCAAAAGCGCTATCAGATCCTTCATAATGATATTTATACAATCCTCATGGAAATCACCATGATTTCTAAAGCTGAACATATATAGCTTTAGAGACTTACTCTCCACCAGATATTTATCCGGAATATAAGATATATATACACAGGCAAAGTCCGGCTGTCCTGTAATAGGACAAAGACTGGTAAACTCCGGACAGTTGAACTTTACAAAATAGTCCACATCAGGATGCTTATTCTCAAAACGTTCCAGCACCTCCGGGGTATATGTCTCAGGATACTTGGTTTCTTTATTTCCAAGCAATGTCAGATTATCCTTTTCATCTCTCATTTAAATAATTCCTCCAATTTGTATAATGAACCTCTCCCAGCTTTGTGGAATACAAAATACAGTCAGCTACAGTTTTCCCCGTTAACTGCTCTATCGTCAGACCATAAAGATACATCTGTGCGGCATATCTGTCCAGTAATTCCTGTCCATTATTAACATTATCTGTCTTGTAATCAACGAGAATTATTTCCCCAGCTTCGACAAAGAAAGCATCGATTATACCCTGCACCACAACAAAATCCTTTTCCGGTGTCTTGGTATATCCCTGTATTCCAGGTATTAGATCAGGAGTAAGACCTGTTATAAACTGTTGTTCTCTATAGAGCTCACTTCGAGAGTGCGCCCTCTTCATTCTGTAAAATAAAGAATCTTCATCTTCACTATAGAATGTCACAAACAGATTTATGTCAACCAGTTCCCTCTCTTCATCTGAGAAACCTTCTCCGCCAAGTATTCTTTCAACCTCCAGTTTCATTTCCTTTTCAGAATCAATTCTGGAGTAATCAAGTCTTTCAAATACAGCGTGGATGGCAGTTCCTCTTAAAGCAGCTTTATTAACAGAGTTCGGTTTACATAACTTTTTATCCGGTATCTCTGTCTCAACATTATCTATAATAATATCAGAAGTATCAAAAGATACAAGTCTGCTTTCCATTTCAGCATGCTTAATCTCTGAAACTGAAAGCTTGGCCTTCTGATTTGTAGCCGCTTCCCATTTATACACAAAGTCATAAGGACTACTTTTAAGCATCTCAGCTTTATCCGCAGAGGATAATCTCTGATTCATATCCTCCAACAGTTTTTCTACATCTTCTTTATAGTCAACACTTTTAGCCGAGTAGGTTTTTCTAAAATTCTCTATTACGCTGAGCTT
>DGRT01000165.1 GCA_002391105.1 Lachnospiraceae bacterium UBA4381
GAGAACTGCTCTTATCCGGTTTAATCTTTTTATTCAGCTTGTCCTCTGTATATCCGTCGTATTTAATTATATATTCGCTGTCATTTTCATTAGTGTATTTCCCGGGGTTAAGCTCCAGCAAAATCTCTGCCACGACCCTGTTAAATGTTCTGTCATCCGGCACCGATGTATTGTTTTTATATCTGCCGATACGATAAAGGCGGAGCAGGTGTTTCAGCTCATTCTTTGATACCGTATGCTTTTCATCAGTTGTCTGCTTCAGTATTTCAAGTATCTGAAGGGTGCTTCTTTCATTACTGTATCCTCCAAGATCTGATATGCAGCTTTCGGAAAACAACTGTGCCAGTGCTTCTTTATTGGCTTTTTCATCTTTAAGAAGCCCAGCTATCTCCGACATGCGGCTAAGATTTCCATCTTCGGACGTGTCTGTTTCAGCCTCATCACTATATTTCTCCCGCATAAGAGCATAAGACAGCACATTCTCCGGTATTCCCCCGTCTTCATCTATTGAAATACGCGAGATAATACTGCTTTCAGTCTCGGTCGATTTCTTCTTTTCAGGTCTCGGTCTCTCTGTAAGTCCCAACGGATTCAGCTGAAGATCCAGTTCTTTAGATATCTCTCCATTAATATAATACGTCGCATATGTCAGAAGCTTCCCATTTTCAGGTTCATAGTTCTTTATGGCTGATACAAACCCCTGCCATCCGGCCATATACAAATCTTCTTCCAGTTCCGTCCGAACGGAATCTGACATATCAAATTTTCTTAACCTCTTCCAGCAACATTCGTGGATATAACGCTCAAAATAATGAAAGATTTTCTCCCAGGCGGCATTATTACCGATTTTGATCTCATTTATCAGAACTGCGATTTCCTGATCCGTCAAATAATTCATTTCCAATTCCTCTCGTATTCATAACATCTGAAAATGCCTCATAGCATCCTCAATAGCCTTAACTTTTTCTTCCGGGCAGCCCGGCTGTTTGCTTTCCGGTGATTTCGGCTTATTGTAGTTCTCACGTTCTATGATTCCATGCTTCGGCTTCACCTGCGCGATATTGAGATTAGTCACGCGATATCCATACTTTTCTTTTATCCAGTCCCGTATGGCTTTGTATGTTGCTCCCTTCTTGAACCCGTCCGTATCCATATCCTCCAAACTGAATTCAACCCGCAATTTCTGCGACTTGACATCTCACTTGGAAAGCAAACAAACCGTCTCCACATGCATACTTCTGCTAAACTGATCATATACAGAATATTTTTCAAGATTCATTCCCCTGGCAATCAAATATTTGAGATCTCTGGCGAGTGTTGCCGGATCACAGGAGACGTAGATCATACGATCAGGCTTCATATCTATGATGGTATCCAGCAGCTTCTCATCGCAGCCCTTACGGGGTGGATCAACTACAACCACATCAATATGCCCCTTACCGGAGACCTCATGCCAGTTTGTTACCACATCCTCCGCTTTCCCGACAAAGAATTCTACATTTTCTATATCATTTAATGCGGCATTATCTCTGGCATCACTAACCGCCTGCGGAACTATCTCTACGCCATATACCTTTCTGGCTGCCTTTGAAAGAAAAAGCGAAATAGTACCTATGCCACAGTACATATCCCATACGGTTTCCTTGCCTGTCAGTCCTGCATATTCCATTACCTTTCCATACAGACGTGAGGTCTGCCATGGATTTACCTGATAGAAGGACTGGGCTGAAATATGAAACTTTATATCACCGATATAGTCTGTTATATAGTCCTGCCCATTCAGAAGTATGGTCTCATTTCCAAGAATCTTATTAGTTCTTTCTTTATTGATATTCATTACGACTGAACGAAGTCTGAAGCTCTCATCAGAGCATTCAGCTTTATATCTGTCCACCTGTCTTGAAAGCTCCGCCACCAGCTTATCGGTATATGGAACCTTTTTATTGCTCACAACAATACATACCATAAGCTGACCGGTCTTAAACCCGACTCTTGTAAGAACATGTCTTAGAAGTCCTTCACCTGTTTTCTCGTCATATACACTGATCTTATAATTATCAGCCCACCTGATTACAGCATCAATTATATATTTATTAACCCTATGACCGATGATGCAGTCCTTAATGGGAATAAGACTGTGGGTTCTGCCGGCATAGAATCCGAGAACAGTGCGGGATTTGCAGCTAAACACTGACATACTTCCCTTTTCGCTGCCATAAACCTCAGGTCTGTCTCTGCGGGATACCGGAAACTGCATCTTGTTTCGATACCTCTCAGGCTCGTCCATACCATAAACCCCTTCGAGATACTGCTCCGGACTATCTATACCGCCTATTCTTTTAAGGCAGTTTGCCACCCTGTCACTTTTCAGCTCAAGCTCCTTCTCATAGCTTATATGCTGGAGCGTACATCCTCCACACTGTCTGGCAACAGGACATGAGGGCTCCACTCTGTCTGCCGACGCTTCTATAAGCTTCTCCAGACGACCAAATGCATAGGATCTTTTAACCTTTACTATTCTGATCTCCGCCACATCACCGGGGGCAGTATCCTTTACAAATACTGCCATTCCATCTACATGGCCTATTCCCAGTCCTTCATCCGTCATATCTTCTATTCTGATGTTAAATATATCATTTTTTTCCATATATCAACCCTTGTTATTCAAATACCTTTCTTCCAGCCATCACTTCGATTATACCCCCCACAACAAGAAGCACACAAGTAAAAAAGCGTTAAATACGTGCTTCAACACATATTTAACGCTTTCAGAACTCATAAATACCGGAACTAAAACTCAACTCTGTCCTTGATATAGTCCTTTACTTCTTCTTTCTCCATGTCAAGAGATATAGCAAGCTCTCCTATCAGATTATCCTCAGCTATATGAAAATACTTCGCATCAGAAGAAGTAACCTTCTTTCCTTCTGCAGTACGTTCATCTATTCTGGTCTGAATCGTTTTGATAAGACCAACCAGAATATCAGGCTTACATGTAAGAACTGCCTGCTTGTATTCCAGCTCTCTCTTTTTCTCCTCAACGATCTCAAGCTCATCAATATCAGAAATGCTGGTAATAAAATCCTCTGCCTCGTTCTTGGACATAACCCTTCTCATTACCACGCTCTGATTATCTATAGGACTGAATATCTCACTGTCCCTTATATAACACGGAACCATAGTATAATAAAGCTTATCCTTCGGAACTCCTGACATTTTCATCGGACCAATATCTGTTATTTGACATACTCCGCTGCTGCCGTAGATTATATAATCTCCAACCTCAAACATTCACGAACACTCCCTATTCTTAATACTATTATTCTAGTCTCCCCGCCTAAAATACTTCTATACCTGTCAAATAAAAAAGTTACCGCTTCTTTATAATAACATAAAACAGGGGCACTGATAAGAAGCAAAAATATTTTCGTGAAATGTGTCAAAAAACACCCCTCAGCCCTTAGTAAAAGTAACTATACCAGGTAGTAAGAGAATGTGACAAGGTGCCTGTCCCCCTGTCACCTAGTCATGAAGTGAATCAACCCTCTTATAGTTAGTTGTATCGTAGGAAATAATATTCTCTCCGGCAATGTCAACATATATATAATCGCCTATTACTATTCCTCTTGTATTACCCATAGATGAATAATCCATATAACCATTCATATCAAGCTTTTCTTCCATACGGATATTAAAGCCCTTGTCCTCATCATAGTCAAATACCATGTAATATGATCCATTCTTGTTTGGATCTATATTCTCCTTCATTTGCTCCATTTGCTCTTCATCTTCATAATAGTAATATGAATCTTCATCAAAGAGGTAAGAACGGTCTCCATAGACTGAAAAACCAAAGGTCATATCATTTGGATTAAACATAAATGCATTTCTATCTTCCAGTACAGATGCCGAATCATACTGATACAATATCTTAGTGCTTTCTTCCTTGATATTATAAGGATCTGTTGTATCAAACATAGTCAGCTTGACACAGTTCGTCCAGCCCCATTCATCGGTATCATAACCTATTCCAAGCAGCTTGTTCTCTCCATATGGATGAAGATATGCTGAGAAACCGGGTATCTTCAGATAATCCATTATCTCCGGATTTTCCGGATCAGACAGATCTACCGCAAAGAGCGGATCCGTATTTCTGAATGTAACAAAATATGCTGTATCTCCCATAAAACGGGCAGATCTTATAGTCTCTCCCTCGGCAAGATTCTTTATAACACTAACCTTATTCATATCCATATCATAGATATACAGACCATTATAATTAACCCAGTCCTCTCTATATGTCGTTACAAGTCTTACATATCCATTATACTCATCTATACTGTAGTCATCATTCAGATATCCCGGAAATGTACCTGTAGCTTCTGACTTCAGCTTACCATCGTTATACGATATACGAAGTATTCGGGATTCATCGTTATAGCTATAAGATGTCCAGTCCCAGCTTCTGTCAGTCAGGTATATATTATCAGAGCTGACATATAAAGTATCATCCCCTGCCATAAGCCCCATAGAATCAACTACCTCTGAACTCGTAACATCAACTGAGGTAATAACTGTAAATGCTGTACAGTAAGTCTCATCCTGAACAAATATATCGTCATTGGAAACAAGCTCACCATCTACGGTAGGTATGTAGGTCTCATATTCACGCTTTTTTAGCTTATCCTGATCAAACTGTTTAACAGAAAATGTATAGAGGATATTTCCCACCATTCTGGAGGTTTTATAATATCCGGACTGTACTATGGTTCTTTCCTCCTCAGGATCTTCTCTATTGCTTATATCATATATCGCTATAGTAGTTTCTCTTTTATTCCAATCGGAATTATATTTTTCTCCCATGAGAATAAGCTTATCACCATTAATATACATCTCTCTGAAGCTTGCATCATCTTCAAGAATATTCTCCCTGCCTACCGACTCGATCTGTCCATCCTTAACAGAGTAAATATTAAGGTGCTCTGTATAATGATCATATTCATATATATAATTTCCATCAGTCTTTATGATATCCGCTTCATATACACCCTCTGTTCGTACATTTGTATCTGTATAATCTACAGCATCATCTCCCTTGTCCATCGAATCACCGGTTGCAAGTGTCTCATTGGCTGCCGCTGCTTCGGTTACTTCCTCTGCTTCTTCAGCAATTGCCCCATCATATACGATGTCAGTCTCGTAGTATCTCTCATTTTCGAGATAATCCTTATAGGACTTAAGTCTTTCATAAGCCTTCTTGTAATTATCATAATCCTTCTTACTCTTAAAAAGAGAATTATCATCTTTCCCAGAATCAT
>DGRT01000008.1 GCA_002391105.1 Lachnospiraceae bacterium UBA4381
CCTTCCTGAATCAGATCCAGGAAAAGCATTCCACGACCTACATATCTTTTAGCTATACTTACTACCAGTCTGAGGTTTGCTTCAGCAAGCTGCTTCTTAGCCTCTTCGTCTCCCTCTTCCATCCTTTGGGCAAGCTCTATCTCCTCATCTGCAGTAAGAAGCTGAACCTTACCTATCTCCTTCAGATACATTCTGACAGGATCCTCAAGACTAAGTCCCTCAGGTACTGACATATCAATACTTTCAAGATCGATTTCCTCTTCCTCAGATGGATCAAAATCAATATCATCGTCCAGATCCACTTCTTCAGCTTCATCAGTACCAACCATCATGCCATTTTTTTCAGCAAGATCATAAGCCTTTGCCATGTATTCAGGTGTAAGAAGGGAAGACTGTACTCTCAGGCAGTCAATAATCTCGTCATCCAGGATATACTTATCCTTTTTCTTTTTCTTTCTCTGGATAAGATCCTTCATCTTCTTATCAAATATTTCATCCTTCTCAGCATCAGAAAGATTATCATCCCCTGCGTGGGACTCATCAACAAGAGACTCTTCATTCTCTTCTTCGGGCTCAAAGCCATCTTCCTCGAATCCCTCCGAATCAACAGAGTCAGCCGCAGGATCTATCATTATATCATTCATATCAGCAACATTATCCTCATCCTCTGCCGGGTCTGTCTTTTTCCTTGAAGCTCTTGACTTCTTTGGCTTCTGGGCAGTCTCATCAAGCTCCTGAGACTCAGCTTTTTTCGCCTTTGTCTTATTTGCAGATGCTTTCTTTGCAGCCTTAGTCTTTTTAGCTTCTGATTCCTCTTCTGTCTTAGCTGCCTCTTCAGCATTTACATCTGCAGCCGGTTCAGACTTTTTTCTGGTGCTCTTGGCGGTCTTCTTTTCAACCATTTCTTCTGCACCATTTTCTTCAGCTTTTTTTGACTTAGTGTTTTTTGTTGCCATAATTAAACCTCTTTTCTACTATAATTCTATGACTATATCTTAACGTCCCGGCAGATTATCCTGCCATGACAGAAGTCAACATATGTACGTAGTGTCCATGCTACGATGCGAGTATCAAAAGTGTCTTCAGACACTATATGATATATGGACTATCAAAACTCTTCAGTTCCTGCAATCTACAGATTGATACGAAGCCTTCTCAGCTCAGCCTTCTGCTTAGCCAGCTCTATACGATTAGTAGTTTCCTCTGATCTAAGTGCCTTATCAATATTATTAGTCTTTATCTTAATAATAATATCCGTCAGAATCCTCTCTCTCATTGAAGGTGTAGTATCAAATTCAAACTCCTTGGTAAATATCTCGCTAACCTTTTCCTGAGCCTCCGCATCCTCGAAGCTGCTGAGTATCGCAGCCGGAGTAACACTTCCGGTTTCTCTGTACTGGGCAAATATCTTACCTGCCACGTCCTTTACTATACCCTCTGTGAAGTCACTCTCTGATATATATCTGCTCAGCTTTTCAAAAAGCTCCTGATTATTTACCATTAGCGTCAGAAGATATTTCTCATTTTCTTCGGCAGGATTAGCCTCTGCTTTTTCATTACTTCTAAGCCTTCTGGTATTATCCACTACCTCAGGATCGTTATAGTCACCAAGTCCCTCCTGTGCAAGTCCTGCAAGCCCTACCTCAGTAACTATCCTCTTAAGCTCATCTTTATTCAGGAAATATTTAGATGCTACAGTTTCTATATAATTTGTTCTTTCTGTTATATCAGATATTCCCGACAGAAGCCTTCCTGCCGCCTTCATAAATGCAGTTTTCTCTTCCGGGTTATTCAGATCATAATCGGAAACTATATGTTCTATCTCAAATATGCGTCCTGTCAGAGCATTCTTCACTCTGTCCTCAAAGGCATCAACGCCCATATTCTTGATAAATTCATCAGGATCCTTATAAGGTCTCAGGTCTATAACCTTCTGTTTCATGTCCAGCCGTCTCAGAATTCCTATAGCTCTCATAGCGGCCTTTGTTCCGGCATCATCACTGTCATAAGCAAGATATACATCGGTGGTATATCTTTTTATAAGCCCCGCCTGACCTTCTGTAAAGGCTGTTCCCAGAGATGCTACAGCATTATCAAAGCCTGCCTGATGCATAGCTATGACATCCATGTAACCCTCGCAGAGTATGATGCCCTTTCTCTTTGAATGCTTTGCCCTGTTCATGGCAAATAGCATCCTGCCTTTATTAAAGACCTCTGTTTCTCTGGTATTCAGATACTTAGGTGTTCCATCATCAAGCACCCTTCCGCCGAAGCCTACCACATTGTCACTCAGATCAAGTATCGGAACCATAACTCTGTTATAGAACTGATCCTGAGCTCCACGCCTTTCATCATATCTGACAAGCCCGGCAGACCTGATCTCATCATCAGTATATCCTCGACCTTTCAGGTATTTGTATAGGTCATCACTATATATATCTGCAAAGCCCATAGCAAAACCATTTATGGTTTCATCAGTATAGCCTCTTTTTTTCAGATACTCATAGCCCGCCTGACCACGGTCTGTTTTAAGAAGCAGATGATAGAAATAAGCCGCCGCGCTTCTGTTTACCTTAAACAGTCTCTCTTTTCTGGACCTTTTTTTCATATCTTCTTCACTGAGCTGTTCCTCAGGAAGCTGAACACCCGCTCTCTTTGCCAGATACTGAATTGCTTCCGGAAATGTCATATTTTCATATTTCATGATAAATGTATAAACATTTCCACCTACTCCACATCCAAAGCAGTGATACATCTGCTTCTCCCTGCTGACTACAAAGGACGGAGTCTTTTCATTATGAAACGGACAGCAGCACTTATAGGATGTACCTGCCCTTTTTAAACCGGTATATTCAGATATAACATCTACGATATCATTTCTGGTTCTTACATCTTCAACCAGTTCATCGCTGTAATACATTATCAGTTTTCCTCCCTTTACAAAACTATACAATAAAGTATAGCTCGCAAATAATTGGATTACACCCCTTTAATAAAATAATGGAACGCCAGGCTAATATATACTCCAGGCATGAGGTATATAGATACTCTGGAACAGCTCGACTGCATAGTTATCCGTCATTCCGGCAATATAGTCACAGACGACAGTTACTTCATCCTCACCATTTACTATACCTTCATAATATTCTTCCGGAAGCCTGGTATGATCCTCCATATAATAATTATATAAAAGCTTTATTATCTCAGCCGCCTTGGATTCTTCCTTTTTTACTGTGTGGTTGGTATAAAGCACCTCGAACATATATTTACGAAGCGTAAGCAATGCATTCCAGTATTTCCCTGACATCATAGCCCTGGGACTGTTCTGTGAATTTTCCACTATATTATGGATCATACGGTCTATACGCTCTCTGGTACTATTACCCAGTACATTCGTACACTCCTTAGGAAGACTGCTCTCCTTCATTATTCCTGCACGTATGCCATCATCTATATCATGACTTATATAGGCAATCTTATCTGATATCCTTACCACATCTCCTTCCAGAGTTGCAGGCGTAAGACTTGTCTTATGATTTCTGATACCATCCCTGACCTCCCAGGTAAGATTCAGACCTTTCCCTCCGTTTTCCAGTTTTTCAACCACACGTACGCCATGCTCATTATGTGAAAACTGCCTTCCGCTTATCTGACTCAGTGTTCTCTCCCCTACATGTCCAAAGGGTGTATGACCTATGTCGTGAGCCAGCGCTATTGCTTCTGTCAGCTCTTCATTACATCTGATGGCCTTTGCTATACTTCTGGCAATCTGGGAAACCTCCAGAGTGTGTGTAAGACGTGTCCTGTAATGATCCCCATATGGTGCCAGAAAAACCTGCGTCTTATGCTTAAGTCTTCTGAAGGACTTGCTATGGAGAACCCTGTCCCTGTCTCTCTGGTAGGCAGTTCTTATATCGCTTTCTTCCTCAGGAACATCCCGACCTCTGGAAGCGTCACTAAAAGAAGCATACTTACTAAGTAAACTATGCTCCTCTTTTTCAAACATTTCCCTGATATTCATTTCTGCCTCCCCAAATATAAGAACCTCACTATTCTGCACATTCAGATGTGACAAAGGGACTGTCCCCATGTCACTTCTGAGTGCGTCCATTTTATTATTCTTTAAGAAAGTCAAAAACCCTTTTTTTTATTCAGGAAAATAATATGGCATTTATAAATAGTATCAAGTATAATATAGTAATTGTTCAGGTCATGCAATCACTGAATCCGGGGGTTCTTTGAAAAGCTCCTGTTCAGCCGGACGGAGGTTCTTTGAAAAGCTCCTGTTCAGCCGGATGCAGACTCTGAAAAGCAAAATAATTATTTAAAGGAAAATGTCACGTGAGTAATAATAACAATACTGATAATACAGAAAAAAATGTAATCGACAAAGAAACTAATAACAGCTCCTATGTTCCTGATATTACCACTCAGGAAAAAATAGCAAATGAGCATAGTGAAGAACCTAAAGAAAAGCCCACCAGAGCGCAGAAGTTCTTCAGACTGCTGGACAAATTCGGGGATCTGTTCTTCCTGAACATGTATTTTACTCTGACCTGTATTCCTATAATTACAATAGGAGCTGCATTTACTGCTTTATATACAGTAACGAACAAGATGGTAAAGGATGAGGAGGGACCCGTCAGACAGGAATACTTCAAAGCCTTTAAGGCAAACTTTAAACCCGCAACTATAGTATGGATGATAGACTTAGTATATATCATACTTATGTATATTCAATACGTATATATGGCACTAAATGACAACGAAGCCGCAAAAATCATACTGGTGGTTCTGGGATTTGAGTTTATACTTTTTGCTTTTGCCTTCCCGCTTCAGTTTCCGGTTATTGCCAGATATGAAAACACAGTTGGTAATTATCTGAAGAACTCACTTGTACTGGCAATCGCAAACCTCAGTGTATGGTTCAGAACCTTCTTCATATGGGTATTTCCGGTTGTTTTATATTATCTTAGACCCAACTACTTAGTTTACACCTGGTTCTTATGGCTTCTGGTACTTACAGCATTATGGGCATATATATGTTCCATGTTTTATGAAAAGTTCTATCAAAAGCTGGAGAATCCACAGTAACTATTAGTCATCCTCTGTATAGCAGGGGATGATTTTTTTATTATAATATAACGCCTCATATATTGAAGCTTATTGTAGGTCATGCCACGGATGATCTTACAGAAAGAGTATATACTCATAGAAGTATAGATACGTTAAAAAAAGAAATAGAAAAGATTACAATATAAGCAAAAACAGAGGCGCTTATGTGAACGCCTCTGTTTTAGTATCTGAATACTTATATTCGTTATTAACCCTTTACGGCACCTACTGTCATACCAGCAACAATATTCTTAGCCATGAAGATATAAACCACGATAACAGGCAGTATCGCCAGTGCTATGAACATATAAACCTGTCCCATATCAAACTTAAGGAAGTCTGCGGAACGAAGTGTTGCTATAAGGATAGGAAGAGTTTTCTTACTATCTGACTTAAGTACCAGAGCAGGAGTGAAGTAATTATTCCAGCTTGTAACGAAGGAGAAGATAGCCTGAACAGCGATAGCCGGCTTCATAAGTGGAAGTGCTATCCTGTTGAATATCAGAAATTCTCCGGCTCCATCGATACGTGCTGACTCCATCAGCTCCAGAGGGATATTTGCCTCCATATATTGCTTCATATAGAAGAATACTGCAGGCGCTGCAATCGCCGGAACAATAAGAGGAATAAAGGAATCCATCAGATTGATCTTTCTCAGCATGTTGATGAATCCAAGAGCAGTAACCTGTGTAGGAAT
>DGRT01000167.1:0-4430 GCA_002391105.1 Lachnospiraceae bacterium UBA4381
ACCCCCATGCAATCTGCTACAACCAGAGCAGCAAGACTGTTGTAGATACTGAAATCTCCCGGAAGGTCAACACGGATCTTACCCTCAAGAGTTCCCTCCAAATCATACTCTATACCAAGAAGGCCATCCTCTGTATATAGCTTATGGCCAACTGCAATATAATCACTGTACTCACTTTTTCCGTAGGTAATAGGATTTGCCGTACTTCCCTCCATCATATACTCTGTTTCAGGATCATCCAGATTATAGATAGCTGTTTCACACATAGAGAAAAGCTTCTTCTTACATTCCCTGTACTCCTCATAGCTGGCATGCTCATCAGGTCCGATATGATCCGGAGACAGATTGGTAAATATACCAAAATCAAATGCAACGCCTGCCACTCTGTCCAGCTTTAATCCCTGAGAGGACACCTCCATTACGACACAGTCAAGACCATTATCCACCATATCCCTGAACTTCTTATGGAGCATTATGGATTCCGGTGTTGTATTATGTGATTCAACGCTGTCCTTACCATCATCTATCTCGATGGTACCTACCAGACCTGTTCTGTGACCGGCCAGCTCCAGCATTTCCCTTATCATATAGGAGGTGGTAGTCTTTCCCTTGGTCCCTGTTATTCCTATTACCGTAAGCTCGTCAGACGGGTTTCCATAGTATTCAGAACTCATAACACCCATGGCATATCTTACATTTTCCACGTACAGTATGCAGGTCTTATTGTTGTCCAGCTCCTCGAATTCCCCATTTAAAGCCATATCACCTTCAAGTATATCTGTAAGCTCCGCTTCAGTTTTCTGGGTTACGATTGCAACCGCTCCCTTTCTTATTACCTCAGGAATGAACGCCGCGCCATCGAATTTGGCACCCGGAACAGCAAAATACAAAAAACCTTCCTTTGCTTTTCTCGAATCATTGGTTATCTTCTTAACATCAATGGATGTATCTCCACAGATTACTTCATACCTCAGATCACGGATCATTTTACTAAGTAACATGTTCCTGCCTCCTTATATAAATACCTTATATAAAACCTTTATCTACTCTTTATAAACTAAAGAAAGCGAACATAGTATCATATGTCCGCTTCGCACTTTACTCTACTTACTCGTCATCTCCAACTATCTTTATCTTGCCTTCATAAAGCTCTTCAACAGCTATCGAAAGAGGTTTCTTTCCTTCCTCGGCTTCAATCAGAGGCTCATCTCCTGCTATTATCTGTCTTGCCCTCTTAGCTGTTGCAAGCACTATCGAATATCTGCTCTGTACTACAGGCTGCTCTCCCGGTTCAACATCTTCATTTACTACGGCCATCAGGTCACTGTATGATGGATGTATCATTTCAAATTCCTCCATTCTGTGTAATCTTCTCACAACTAATCTTTATACAACAAAAATGTATGATTGTCAAAATTTTTTATTTCAGCTCCTCCAACTGTTTCTTAATATCTATAAGAAACTGGGTACGGTTTTCCTTTCGGCAGGCTTCGCTGACAACTATAGAATTGACTGCATCAACGCAGGTTTCAAGATCATCATTTATCACAATAAATTCATACTGCTCCATAGATGCAGCCTCTTCAGCCGCTCTGCTGAGCCTCTTCTGGATAACCTCCTTACTTTCAGTTCCTCTGGATACCAGTCTTTCCCTAAGTGTTTCAATATCCTTGGTTGTTATAAAGATGAGGATAGCGTTTGGATACTGTGCCTTGATATTCATGGCACCCTGAACCTCTATCTCTAAGATAACATTTTTTCCCGCTGCTATTTCCTCTTCCACAAACTTTCTCGGTGTTCCATAATAATTCTCTACATACTGAGCCCACTCGATAAGTCCGTTATAATCTATAAGTGACATGAATTCCTCTACTGATTTGAAGTAATAATCCTTTCCGTCAACCTCGCCTTCCCTGGGTTTTCTGGTAGTTGCAGAAACCGAAAGACTGTAATCATATTTTTCAATCAGCTTCTTTACAACAGTTCCCTTACCGGCACCCGAAAATCCGGATATTACTATGAGTCTCCCTTTATTCATATCTGTATTTCTCCCTTCTACTCCAGATTCTGAACCTGTTCACGAACCTTCTCTATACAGGTCTTCATATTAATTCCTATATCTGTAACAGCCAGTGTATCTGACTTTGAAAGAGTTGTATTTGCCTCTCTGTTCATTTCCTGAACTATGAAGTCAAGTCTTCTTCCTATGGAGCTGCTGGTATCAGCGTCCTTTCCCTTCTTTCCAGCCTTTTCCTGACCTTCCGCCTTACTGTTATCAGCAGCTTTTCCGGAAGCATTATCCTCTGTTTCATCCAGTGATTCCGTGAGCATATCCCTTACAGCCTTGATATGACTATGAAGTCTTACCAGCTCCTCATCCACTGCAACCCTGTCGGCATAGATGGCAACCTCCTGCACGATACGGCTTTCGTCAATATTTGCAGTATCCAGAAGATTCTTAACCTTTTCAGTAAGCTTTGCCTGATACTCCTCGATTACCTTTGGAGCAAGCTCATCCACCTGACAGGTATATGCTTCCAGCTCATCCATCTTACCTGCAAGATCCTTCGCAAGATTGGCACCTTCCTTCGCTCTGGACTCCTTGAACTGCTTACCTGCCTCATCCAGAACCTTTTCTATAATCTGATATTCCTCGTCCTCAACGAAGTAATTCTCTTCTACTGTAAAAACATCAGGAAAACGCGAGATAACTGTCGGCTTATAGTCCTCAGTAAGCCCATAGTCCTCCTCCATCTTCTTAAAATGAGCCATATACTGATCAAGTATATCTTTATTATACTTGACTATGGCACCGGACGACTGAAGCGAACTGTAGGTTATAAATACATCCACCTTTCCACGATCCACATAGTTCTTAAGCCTTTTTCTGATTTCCGGTTCAAATCTGCTGATGCTCCGCGGCATCTTCACGGTTATATCACAATATCTGTGATTTACTGACTTTATTTCTATTACTACTCTTCTTGCCTCGTCAGAATATTCAGCTCTTCCGAAGCCTGTCATACTATAAACCATCTAACTATCCTCCAGTATTTTATCTCTTATTGCTGCGTCTCCATATCATTCTTTTTTCCGCTTCCTTTATCAGCTCATCCCTGAAGTCCGGATGGGCTATGGAGATGAGGTCCTCCGCTCTCTCCCAGGTGGACTTACCTTCAAGATTGACCACTCCGAATTCAGTCGCTATAAAATATACCTGACTTCTTGGAGATGTAATAATATCTCCATTAAACTGCGGTGTGATACAGGACTTATAGCTTCCATCCTTTTCCTTAAAGCGGGAAGCCATACAGATAAATGCCTTGCCGCCTCTGGAGGCAGATGCTCCGGTCAGAAAGTCAAGCTGTCCTCCGGTTCCGCTTATCTGTCTTCCACCAAAGCTTTCGGATGCAACCTGTCCATAGAGATCCACAGCCACACAGCCATTAATGGAAACCATGTTATCTATCTGCGCTATCACAAAAGGCCTGTTAACGTATTCTATCGGAAATGCAGCCACCCCCGGATTGTCATCCAGCCATTCGTATAGATCCGTTGATCCTACAGCACAGCCAAACACGCCCTTCCCCTTGTCTATGCTTTTACGCCTGTTGGTAAGCTTTCCTGAACGATAAAGCTCCAGATATGCATCTGAACAAAGCTCTGTATGCATCCCCAGATCCTTTATATCGGATTCGGAAATGAGTGCTCCCACCGCATTTGGAACACTTCCTATTCCAAGCTGAAGCGTGGCTCCATCCACGATATAAGGAATAATGTGACTGGCTATCTGCCAGTCGATCTCCCTCGGCTGAACCGGAAGCAGATTCTGAAAGGGTTCATGCTCGCCCTCAACAATATAATCCACATCTGATATGTGAATACATTCATCATAGCCGCCATGAATCTTCGGCATATTTTCATTTACTTCTACTATAACTATGTCAGCCTTTTCGCAGATAGGACCGGCAACTCCGGTATTAACCGAAAAGTTAAAGTAACCATGCTTGTCCATCGGCGCCACACTGACCATAACTACATTTACATCTATAAAAAATTCATAGTAAGCGGCATTATACTGAAATACCATAGGGATATAGTAGCAGAGCCCTCTGTCTGAAAGCTTTCTCTCATAAGATGAACAGTGCCAGCTATGATATACAAAATGCTCCTTGCTCTCATCGCATTCAGCTACAGCAATCGGACCGGGTATCAGATTGCCCCGGATCTTAACATCAAAAAGCTCATCTCTTCTTTTTGCAAGTGCCTGATCCAGAAGTACCGGCATACCAAGCGAACTGGTATAGTCAACCCAGTCACCGCTTTTTACCACACTGACCGCCTCTTCAGGAGTACGGAGCTTAGACCTGTATTCTTTCCCATAATCCTTTAACATATACTTCCCCTAATACCTTCTTAGCATCATAATC
>DGRT01000167.1:4581-8920 GCA_002391105.1 Lachnospiraceae bacterium UBA4381
CTTATCTCGCAGCTTCAACCAGTCTTACAAATTCATTCTTCGGAACAGGCTTTGAGAAATAGAAGCCCTGAAGGAAGTCAACCTCCAAGGTCCTGAGCATATTTATCTGTTCTTCAGTTTCTACGCCCTCAACCACTATCCTCTTATTCATCTCTTTTATCATCTTTACGCTGTTTTCCAGTATGATCCTTCCAAGCTCGCTTTCCTCTGCCCCCCAGAGGATACTCTTATCAATCTTAATAAAATCATAATTAAGCGAGAATACCGAACGCATATTGGAATACCCTGTTCCATAGTCATCCATGGCAAATCTGAAGCCCGCCTCCCTGAGTCTTTCCATGACCTTCATCAGCTTGTCATAGTCATCCGCCCCAACGGATTCTGTTATCTCGAAGGTAATATATTCTGCAGGGACTCCATAGCCTTTTACTATATCTGTAATACGTTCCACAAAACCGTTCCGCATACATTGAAGCACTGACAGATTCACATTGATTGACGCCATATTGTATTTCTGTATGACACCTGTATTAATAAATTCGCAGACACATCTCAGTACATAGTCATCTACTTCATCAATTAATCCCATCTGTTCGACTACCGGAATAAATTCATCAGGAAATACATTTCCCAGCTCCTTATCGTGAAGCCTGAGAAGCGCCTCCGCACCATGCAGCTTCAGATCTGAAAGATTGTAGGTAGGCTGATAATATACCTCGAATCCTTTTTCCATAAGACCTCTGTTTACAGCCTGTTCCACCGCTGTACGCCTCATAAGGAAGTCCAGATCCCTGCCTGAGAGAACCTTACCCTGCAGATTGGAAGGAACAAAACTATTAATGAGGAAGAATATTTCATCTGACGAACTCAGATTGTCAGGAAATTCTGCTTTAATAATGGTTGTATCAAGCTTAATAGAATACTTTCCTATCTGCCATTCTTCATTGAATCTCTCTCTGATACCGGCTATTATCTCATCAGTAGTAAGGCTCGTTTCAAAATTCTTGAAAAGCCTTCCCATTATTTTCCTACCCTTGTCGCCAACATCAATATTCTTAATAATAACAAACTGTCCAGGGTCAACATTATAGATATAATATCTATGAATAAGTGTTTTCAGATATTCAGATACCTCATCAGTAAGACGGTTAATATCCTTGGTTCCTGAGTTCCTGAGGATATTATCCATATTGGTAATCCTTACAAATATCAGCTCCAGTTCAGAGGTCAGCCGTCTGTAATTCTGCAGATCTGCATGGAGTGCAGTCCTGTTATATATCCCGGTCACAGGCTCTACAAGCCCATCCTCAGTCTCTATCGTCATCACCACGCCGAGCATGGCAAGCGCTTCGCCATACAGTTCGCTCTTAATGTCCTTATATAATAGCTGGATGACCAGACCTACTATCACCATTCCAAAGAAATAAATCAGAGACCACCTTTTTCTGATAGTAAGTCCTTCCCACAAGTGAAGCATGACAACGAGTCCAAGTACCATATAGATAGCTGCTGCAATGTAGATGACTGCTTCTCCCCAATTTCTGGTAAACCTTCCATCCTCATCAAAATAGTAAACCAGATGCAGAAATGGATTAGTAATAACAAATATCTCAGATACAATGAAAGGGATAGAATATACAAAACTTCTTCTATCACTAATTTTAGTTATTACCCTGGTCACACAACCAACATAAAGCGCAAAAAACAGTGCTAGCATGGAATGAACAAAGAAATATAAAAATGTTGTTATCTGGCGGACTACCAGAAAGCCGGGATTGGCCTTCTGATATGCAAATACAAACTCACTTATTATCTCCGTAGATGAGTTTATTAATATGGCTGTAAGCATCAAAAGAAACACTACATTCTGCGCCCTGTCAGTTCTCTTTCTGATAAATGTAAATATCAGAAGAGTCAGAGCCAGAAGCAGAGCTGCTGCATTTAAACCTACATGAAACTCATTTACCATTCCTGCACCCCAAATCCTGTAACATTATATAAACTATAGCTGTTCAGGTTAATTCCCTAAGTTGTATTCCCAGATCATCACTTAATCTCCGCCTTCGGTTCAGCCATCATGGAATAATTTGTATGATATATCACATACCCCGGCTTTGCCTGCGGCGGCTTACGAAGATTCTTTCTTTCGGTATAATCAATCTCCACCTTCGGAGCCTGTCTGCCACTGCTGTAATAAGCAGCAAGTGAAGCTGCCTCTTCAAATACTCTGTCAGGCACACTGCCGAGACCTGTATCCGACGCCTTCAGCTTGACTATGACATGGGAGCCCGGCATCTGCTTGGCATGAAACCACAGATCCCGCCCTGTCGCAAATTCAAAGGAAAGATAATCATTCTGGATATTATTCTTTCCAATATATATATCATAACCGTCAGAAGACACAAAATGCATAGGCTCGCCAGCCTCTGCCTTTTTCTCCTTCTTTCCGTTTTTCTGGACTGACTTCCTGATAAACCCAGCCTCCACAAGCTCTCTTCTTATCTCCGCCACATCAGCCGGAGTCTCGGCAAGCTCCAGATTATGTCTTACAGAAAGAAGATAGTCCAGCTCTTCCTTTGTCTTAGCAACAAATTCCGTAAGCGCAGCATTTGTCCTCTTCTTCTTGTTATACTTTGCAAAATACTTCTGGGAGTTCTCACTTGCACTAAGATTATCATCCAGCGGTATGGTTATCTCCTGATTATCATAATAATTAAGACATGTGAAGCTTTTCTCTCCGCCCTTTAAGGAATAACCATAGGTATTCAGAAGCTCTCCGTAGATTCTGTACTTGTCCCGGTCTTCAGTGCTTCTAAGCTGCTCCAGTTGAAGATCATATTTCTTACTTACTCTTTCTATGGCACTCTTAAGTATCTTTCTTATATCTTCAGATTTTGTCCTGACATTTATAGCCTTTTCTTTATTACTATAATAATCTGTCAATACCTGAGACATAGATACATCATTATCCGAGTCTGTATCAGATACATTGATAGCATGAAAATCCTTTGGAACCGAGTCTGTATATTTGATATATGGACTAAACCTTCCCTGCTTTATACATTCTATGATTTTATATAAAAGTACATATACCTTTTCTTTATCCTCTTCGCTGAGATCCCCCAGACCGGCTCTGCTGTCAACTCCCGCCGCATCCAGAATATCCTCCGCAATACCCTTTGAAAAGCCGGAAAGCGAGGTATATATTATCTTAGACATAGGACCGCTTTTTCCATCAAAGAGCCCCTTAAGGTCAAGGTCTGCATCCATGGGATCAGTTTTTCCCTGAGTATCCGGAGCGGTATATCTCTGTCCTGGGAACAGTATCCTGCTGATACTATCCTTATCCTGAGCCACCGCCTCGGTAAGATCCGGCATCACTCTTCTAATGCAGTCCATTATCATGTAATCCGAATCTGCAAGTATGATATTGCTCTGACGTCCCATTATCTCAACTATGAGATGCCTCTCACACATATCACCCATTTCATCCAGATGCTCGAACACAAAGTCGAATACTCTGTCAAAATGCGGCTGCTTTATATCAGTAAGCCTGCCATTTCCGATATGCTTTCTTAGAAGCATCGAGAATGCCGGTGCCTGCACCGGAGCCGGAGGAAGCGTGTCTGCTATATATACTATGGGAAGAGAAGCATTTACCGATATATATATCTTAGTCTGTCCGCTGTAGCCCTTTACAGTTATTGCTATACTATCTGCTCCGGGCTGCTGCACCTTTACCACTCTTCCTCCCAGACACTGCTTTTTTATTTCATTTATAACACTGCTGATTACTATTCCATCATATGCCATTTTAGCACCTTACAACATGAGGTCAGTTCGATGAACTGACCTCATAATTAATCCTGTCATTCATATTTAAGTTAAATCTCAGAATAAAGCTGTTCATATATCTTTGCACTTTGATCCCAGCTATAATCCTGCTCCATGGCACGCTTCATCATTCCCTGCCATGCTTCCTTATCATCGAAGTAAACATGCTTGGAATAATTGATCGTATTCAGGAGCTCTCTCGCATCGTAATTAGCAAAGCTGAAGCCTGTTCCGGTTCCCTCATATTCATTATATGGCTGAACGGTATCCTTAAGTCCACCGGTCTCACGAACGATCGGAAGTGAACCATACTTAAGAGCCATAAGCTGTGTCAGTCCGCAAGGCTCGAATCTTGACGGAACAAGGATGGAATCACAGCCTGCATATATCTTATGTGACAGCTCATCACTGAAATAAATATTTGCCGAAAGCTTTGCAGGATGGAAACCTTCATAATATCTGAACATTTCCTCATATCTCCTGTCGCCGGTTCCAAGCACAACCA
>DGRT01000069.1 GCA_002391105.1 Lachnospiraceae bacterium UBA4381
CCATACAGCTTCAGCCCCGCCAAAGAATAGCCCATTGACACCGGTATAATCCAGAACAATCTGAAATATCTGGTAAAAAATCCCCATTTATCAACCAGATATCTGCACATCCACGGATTAAGGCAAACCGCTATAAGAACAAATGTACTGACCACAAAGAACAACCTTTCTTTTTTATCACCCTTTACAGCAAACCAGATAAGCACCAGAAGAAATCCCCCTAACAGTATCTTAACTGTCGGAGAAAAAGTAAGCCAATATACTCTTAGCATTTCCCAGAACACCTTAGTGCCAGGATACATTTCCGGATCAAAATGCATATCAACTCTCCAGGTGACAGGGGGACAGGCACCTTGTCACATTCTATGAATAGTCAGGTCAATAGTTCCTCTTCTTCCCAGGTAATAAACCATAAAAAATACAACTACAATAATTCCAATAGCAAACATATTTCGTATAAGCCTCTTATCTTTTCTTGCAAGTATAAACGGTATATACGAAGCCAGCATAAAGGGAGCCGTGAACATCATTGAAAGTGAGTAGGTCATCGCTCCAAACATAGTTAAACAGCCCTTCCACATCAGTGTCTTATCTTCAGGATGGTCATACATCCTCCAAAGTAAAAGCGCAATGAGCGGAACAGGCGCATTCATTACAAATCCTTTTCCCTCATAGGTTCTAAAGAATGTATAATACCCCGGAAGGAGCTGAGAACCAACCAGAAGTATTCTGAATATCCAGTACACGAAGAAAGCAACAAGAGTTTTCTTCTCATCTTTATTTCCAAAATACTTAGCTAATTCCCAGACAACAATACACTGAACCAGTATAAATACAGCCGTAAGAACTGTCCTTACCTCAACCATAGGATGCATTCCCGTCAGCTTACAGACAACAGCACTATGATCCATAAATGTACATAGATATCTGTCGTTATTAAACTTATCAAGAGCAGTCCCCATGACGGTATCATGTGTCATAAGTTCATTATTAACAACTCCTGTACTTACCCAGCCTACAAACCAGACCTGATTAAAACCATTAGGAAGGCGCCCGAAGAACTCAACAAATATAGTAAGTATCGCCGTAAACACGCTCACCACTATCACGCTCATTTTTCTGTCCCTAAGGCTTTTTAACCAATCCCTTATTCCCGAAACTATATATTTTCTAAGTAATATAACAATAAGTAAACACAGTATAACAACAAAAACAGCCCAGATAACACCTATTGTGGTAACTGGGACAAGCTTAAACTTAAGAGGAAGTACGTACACGAAAAACAGTATGCCATATGCGAACATACCATATACTATCTCATGTACAGGATTATTCTCGAATTTAAATATACGTGACACCGCTACGCCTACCAGATAATATATCAGAATATATACCGGTATGAATATCAGTGCCAAAGCAAGTTGTGACATAGCTTTTATTCTTTCTTTAATACTTTACCCATCAGCCATCCGAGTCCCTTATCTATCACCCAATAATAGATAACAGATAAAATAATGGAAACTGCAAAAGCAACTATAAACATTGCCCACTGAGGAAATGCGTAGATGCTGAGCAGGATATAGATAATCGGATAATGAATGATATAAAATGGATAATTAAATGCGGAAAACCAATGGAGCGGCTTACATTTATCCAGTAATTTTTTTGAACTACAGCCCTGCAGCATGCAAAAACATATAATAGTCCATAGCCCGCCCAACAGGAGATATTTATCATACAAAAAACCGGGTTCTCCAAAATGAAGCCATCTAACTCTGAAATATGGCATAAGTACAACCATCACAGCCACACATATAGAAATAATTATATCCCATATGAATGAATACTTCCATTCTTTTCTTGGGATATAGTATAAAAGAATCCCCAGTAGGAATACCGGCATATACCATTTAAGCTCTATGCTGTTCTGAACATATTTATAAAACGGAAATATAACAGAAAGAAGAATAAGTAGTACAGAAAAGCCTAAAAACCTGGAAAGCTTACTATCCACCTTTTTATCCAGTAAAAGAATAAGAGGAGCCACCAGATAGAATTTCATTATCACCGGTACATACCATAGATGTGCAGGTCCTGACATAAGGAGGAGCGCTTTAAATATTTCATTTTTTTCTGTTATCACAGCTGCCTTATATAGAAGCAGACACCCTATTATTATACCCGGATATATCTTTACCAGCTTATTTATATAATATCTCAGAAGCCACTTCCAGCTTAACTTCTTAGGCGCAGTGACCATAAGTAGGTAACCACTGGACACCATAAACAGCCAGACACCTGTCTTTCCCACTCCATAAGAGTAGTCAACTGTTTCAGGGTATCTGGCTATTACATGTGCAAAGAATACGATAAGGCAGGCAATCCCTTTCAGACTGTCAAGCCATAAGATTCTCTTGTCTGATTTTGACTTCATAAGACTCCTATATCTACATTTATACTATTTGGCCAATTTCTTTAATCCGGGAACCTTTTTAAGAACTGTATTCACTACCTCTTTCATCATCTCGTCCTTCATGATAAGCATCAAAACAAGATATATCCCAAAGAAGCAGATAGCTGATATCGCCAGACGAATAAATGAAGCCACCTCCACTTTCGATTCGAGGTTGCCGAGGCTTATCCATTTTACCCAAACAGCCGCTGCGGATGCTACAGCGACAGCGAACACTGTTTTAAAGTATCTGACCTTCTTCAGAGCAGCCGGAACACTTACCCTGTCCATTACTTCTTTATCATGAATTATAAAGAATAACTGAACTATGGTTACTACCAGTTCCGCCACAACTGTTCCAAGAGCCGCTCCGGCAGCCTTCATAGTAGGAATAAATATCATATTAAGGATCAGATCGACTATAGCACCCGCAATCTCCGAATAGAGAACTATCTTCTCTTTGCCCATTGGTACCAGTATCTGTATCCCGGTTATATTTGATATTCCTATAAAAAGCAGTGTCGGCATGATTATTACCATGGCAGGAACCGCAGGAAGATATTCATAACCAGAAAGCAGCAGCACTCCTTCTTTTGCAAAAAACATAAAATAAATCATAAGAGGAGTAGCAAGGATACATACAAAATGCAAAGCCTTGGTCGTGATCTTACCAAACTCCTCATACTCACCATGTTCTATGTAATAAGAAGCACGTGGAAGAAGCACCGTTCCAAGTGAAGTAACCACGCTTACCAATATAGATTTGATCTTGACTGCTGCATCATAATAGCCGACATCCGCCTCCGTTTTCATAAAACCAAGCATTGCCGTATCAAGATGCAGATATATGGTCGTTGCGCAGGACATAGCAAAGAATACCAGAATAGGTTTAAGGTGCTGGCGATAACCAGTTGCCGATTCCAGCAAATTTTCTGCGTCCTCGGTCGCATTACCGTCAGATACACCTTCAGAAATATTAAGCCTCCTATCTGAAGCCTTCATAACCTCCCGCCTATAAGCCGCTCCCATATATATCAGCTTACGTGCATGTATATAATTAAGAACATTTGATGCAGATGCCGCAAAGATGGATATAACACCATACATCACATAGTCATCAGGAGACTTAACCAGCAGAAACATAGCTATAACGCTTATAGCCTTAAAAACTATCGACCTTATAGTTATATATGTATATTGCTCAAGCGCCTTGTACAGATACTCTACTCCAATCAGATTGAAAAGGATGGTAGAGCTTATGATAATCATTAACACCCTGTCCTTATGAAACCTCGGAATCAAAAACAGGCTTATAAAGAACAGTACATAAACCATCAGACTCATTATAAGATTAATGGTCAGAAGCTCATGCACCGTCTGACTCAGCTTCTTTTTGTCATCTCTTACCCTGGCACACACTCTGATACCATAGGTCGGAATTCCAAGCTGAGCCACCATGGCAAAGTATGAAACGATGGAAGTCGCAAACTTAACCGCGCCATTACCTGTCGGACCTACAACTCTTGATACATACGGAAATGTAATAAGAGGAAATATAAATGCCGACATAGTAAGTATAGCATTCATTATAAAGTTTTTCTTGATTGATTTCTGTTTTATCTCTGCCAATATAGTTTCTCCTGTTTTCCAGTGTCTGATATCCTGGCTCTTATTAGAATAACCACGGATAGCAGCACCATAACAGCGGAAATAATGATTATAACGT
>DGRT01000125.1:0-23755 GCA_002391105.1 Lachnospiraceae bacterium UBA4381
ATAAAATGAGTACAGTTTTATCCGTTAAGGAGCTTTGCAAGACATACATTATCAAGAAGCTCAGCAACAACGTGCTGAGAAACATAAGCTTTCAGCTGGAGGACGGAGAATTTGTCTCCATCATGGGACCCAGCGGAAGCGGCAAATCCACACTTCTCTACACCGTCAGCGGTATGGACAGAATGACCTCGGGCAAGGTGGAGTTCGCAGGCAGGGACATCAGCACCCTCGGAAAAAAGGAGCTTTCAAAGCTGAGACTTACCGAAATGGGCTTTATATTCCAGCAGATGTACATGATGAAGAAGCTGTGTATCTTAGACAATATAGTACTTCCGGGATATCAGGCAAAGGTCAAATCCCGTGAAGAAGTAAACAGGGATGCCGAAGAACTGCTGAGACGTCTTGGGATTATCGATACTGCAAAGCGGGAGATTACTGAAGTGTCAGGTGGTCAGCTTCAGCGTGCCTGTCTTGCCAGAGCCCTTATTAACAGTCCAAAGATTCTCTTTGCAGATGAACCGACAGGAGCCCTGAACTCAAAAGCATCCCTGGAGGTATTAAGAGAACTTGTAAAGGCAAATGAGTCCGGGACAACAGTTTTGATGGTAACACATAGTGAGAAGGTTGCTGCAAATTCTGACAGGATTTTATACCTTGTGGATGGCGATATCCAGGGTGAATTAAAACTCGGAAAATATGGTGGCGACAGAGAAGAGCTTGCTAAAAGAGAAAAAGAACTCCGAAACTGGTTAGATAAATTAGGGTGGTAGAATTATGTACTTACGAATGTTGAAAAAGGATCTAAAAGATAAGGTCGCTTTAAATATAGTTCTCTGTATATTCATGATAATAGCTGCAACACTCCTCGTTACAAGTGCGGGCTTTATTTATACCTTCTTTCAGGGTTCAAATGATACCTACGAGATGTGTAAGACATCAGACATAATATTTACAGTTGACAAAAGTATCTCGGACGAAGAAGGTCAGAGAGACAAACTGATGAGGGTTCTGAAAAAATATCCGGAAATCGGTGATATTAAAATATCAGAGCGTCCGGTAATAGCAACAGAAAGATTATGGTTTGAAGGAGTAGATAGAAGAACAGTTACTAATCTATATGAGAGCACTGCATATTTAACTACTGTAAGTAATGATCAGAATATTCCCTATGATATGAATGATGAGATTCTTAAGGTGGAAAATGGATGTGTAGCACTTCCGCAGTATCTGGCAAATAATGCAAAGGCAAAGGTTGGAAGCAAGGTTAGGATCACAACAGATATGGGAAATATATATGAGTTAACTGTGTCTCATATCTATAAGGATCCAAGCTCAAACTTTTTTCATAAGATTATTCTTTCAGACGAAGACTATACGAAACTTGTGAAAGAGTTTAACAGCTTAAGTGATTTATATGAGATTAGACTTAAAAATGGTTTTTCATCTGTGTCAGAGCTTCAGAGATGGGGATATGACCTTATGGTGGATCTAAACAAACTAAATGATACCAATGAGTTGGACGGATTTATTGATCATATAATAACCGGAAAAAGTAATATGAATTCCAATGCGGCGATGATAACTTATATTATAAGCATTTTCATGGTCATAATGGGATTTGCGCTCATATTACTTATATTTATGAGTATTCGTTTTAGTCTTCATGCAACAATAAAGAGAGAAGAAAAAGAGATAGGAACCATGAAGGCGATAGGCGTGGATAGCCTGGCATATAAATCACTGTTTATTGTGAAGTATATAGCATTTGCTTTGATAAGCGGTGTCCTGGGAATAGTATTTGGCATACCTCTCTCTCGATTTATGATAAATCATTTTATAGTTAATACCCTGACTCCAAAGACAGAGGTTTTTATTGTTCTCGGAGTGATAATGAGTGTTTCTTTCACTTTACTTATGATAATCTTTTCGTTCCTTGCTCTTAGAAGAATGAGAAGAATATCAGTAATGGACACGATTCATGGAGAAAACAGAGGCGAAAGATTCAGGAAGCTTCCGGGTGTTTTTCTTCATAAGAGCAGACGTTCCTCAGTTCCATTTTTCCTCGCGGCACAGGATATAATAGGAAGGCTTAAAAGATATATATATCTTATCGTAAGTTTCACTCTGGGTATAACAATGCTTCTTCTGGTAGTCCAGCTAAAGGACACAGTAGTGAGTGATGATTTCAGAAAAAACTATTGGATGGTCGCTGATAGAGAAGTGCTTATAAGACCTGAGGATAATCTCAGAGAAAAACTTGTGGCACAGGAAGGAAGCTACAGAAACGTATTTCTGTACTATGAAAAATACTATAACGAAAATGGTATTCCTCTTAATATTCAGATTATCGACTCACAGGAAGCTACCTGGAAAGCGCCGGGTGAAGATGTTGGCATACAGCTATATTTTGATAATGAAGATGTGGAACTGGAGAGACTTAGATTTGTAAAGGGCGGTAAAGTTCCAACACTTAAAAATGAAGTTGCTGTATCTCATAGATTAGAAGAGACAATGGGAGTAAATCTAGGTGATACAGTTACGCTGGTATATAGAGTATATCAGGATGATGGTTTTACTCTTAAATATGTAAAAAAGGATTTTATAGTAACTGCGTTCTATGAATCGATGTTGAATGGTGGCATGCCGGAATTTATCATGGCAAAGCCGGATGAAAATTATTTTGTGGATGACTGGGATCTTTTCAATGAATCCCTGGATGTACCGGAGAGTGAATATGATGCAACCATTGAGAAGATGCGAAATGTCAATAAAGACATAATGATATGGGACTTTGATCAGGTTCTGGATTTTGATCTGGGAAATGAATATGGAACTATCTTTGATATGCTATTTGTGGTCATAGCAATCATAATGGCGGTAACTGTTTTCGCAATGACCTTCCTTTATCAGCAGATATTTATTGAGGAAGAGACAGCAGATATTGCAATGCTAAAAAGTATAGGTGTTGATAAGAATAGCATAAGAGGATGGCATTATATAAGAATACTTATTCTGGTTGCATGTGCCATAATTATAGGCATCGCCCTCGCCTTTACTGTTTCCAAAATGATTTTTAATCAGATAGGAATAGCTGCGCTGGGTGTTGGAAGATTTGCACTTGCATCACCTACACCTTTTTCGATGATAGTCATTTCACTTGGGCTGCTGGTAACTATTTCAATCAGTTTATTATTAGCCTTTAAACCTATTGATAGTATAAAGATATGGAGAGTCAGAGATGAATAAAATATATAAAAAAATAATAAGCATTTCTTTGAGCTTTGGAATGCTCATCTCTATATGTGGATGCGGCGCTAGTGTTTCAGAGGTTCAATCTGAAGGGATGAAAAGGGTTGGATCTCTTAATGTTGAAGAGGAGGTATCATACACAGATGACAGCGAGAAAGAAGAGGTTATAGAAACCGTTTCTTCTTCAGATGAACTGTGTGTCATAAGAAAATATCCAACCTATTATGATGTGACACTGGATTATGAAAAGGGTGAACCGGACGAAGTAGGAAAGGCTTATGCCGAGACCATTCTTGAAGCTGTTCCCGGCTTTGTCGATAGCTTTGAACCATATCTGCATGAGAATATAAGAAATGCCTTTAATGGACGTAAGGTTAATTATGAATCACTAGAGGAAAGAATAGAAACACTTGTTGATTCGCTTCCCAAAGAATATAAGGCGGAGGTTACAAGCTTTGCAAAAACAATATCACAGGGCGAAGAAGGCTACGCAGAAGATGGTAAGCTCAGCTATATAGAGGCGCTTACTATGCAGATCATTCCTGATGCTCTTAGACCTACAGCCTGCAGTGCGCTTTCTCTTGGAGGGGAAAAAACTGTCAGCGGAAAGAGGATATCCATTAGAAATCTTGAGTGGAATACCGGAAGTAATAATCAGATGACAGAAATACATGCAGTTACTCATATGAAGAAAAATGATAAATCCATTACTACAGTTGGTGTTCTGGGGCTACTGGATATAATAACTGCCGTTAACGATGATGGTGTTATGATAGCGATTCTTGATGTAGGTTCTAAAGAAGGTCTGCCTTTCATTTATAAGGGCAAGAAATGTTACACCTTTGAGATAAGATATGCCCTTGAACATTTTGAAACGGCTAAAGAAGCGGGAGAATACTTGGTAGGAGAAAGTGGAGACTTCACCTGGTGCAATAATCTACTTTGTACAGATGCGGAGGATGCATTCTGTTGTGAAAATGCAACGAAGGAAGTTGCGGCTACCGGTAAAGCGAAGTCCGTTCTTAGAACTACAGACTCAGAGCTTATGGAAGGTCTTCAGTGGGATACGCCGGATGCACTCTGCATAGTGAATACATTTGCCACAAAAGGAAATCAGGATACTTTTACAGGGGATGAGTTCAATATAACCCGTTTTGTAAAGTACAATAAATGGGTAAGTGAAAAGGATAAGTTCTCCATTTCTGATGCAAAAGGACTTATGGCGAAGGAAGTCGTTGATGAGTACATAGTTTCTAACGTACATAACAGTGGAAATGTTCATACTGTAATTATCGACTACGATACCGGTAAGATTCATGTGGCATTTACGAAGGGTGACAATGCAGAGGATATTCCTACATTCCTTGACGTAGGTAGCTATTAGGATATAACAAATAGTGTTTTAGAAAAGTGTACTGTGATTATATGTAAGTGAGGACCCTTCAATAAATTGCTACAAAAGAAAGCTATAAAGTGTTATCATCTTTTATAAGTTAAGAATCTGTGTAGTGGTAGTTGTGGAGAAGGATATGACAGACATTCTGGTGATTGAAGATAACGAGGAACTTGGTGGACTGGTTCAGGATTTCCTGCGTCGTGAAGGCTACTCTGTTGAGTGGAAGATGAATGCAGAGGAAGGACTGGCGCTTGTGAAGACAGCGGCATATAAGCTGCTGCTGCTTGACGTGATGCTTCCCGGAATGGATGGATATGAAGCTCTTCAGGAGATAAGGCGGGAGCTGAAGACACCTGTTCTTATGATGAGTGCGAGAACTGATGATCAGAGTAAGATACTGGGACTTGAGCTGGGAGCGGATGACTATATAGATAAACCTTTTTCTGTAGAGGTTCTTGGCTTCAAGATAAAAGCTCTTATGCGCCGGGCATACGACATGGCAGAGGACAGGCAGCTACTGACATACGATAATATAACTATGGATGTTACTACAAGAACTGTTTATAAGGATGGTGTGGAGATTTCTATTACCGGAAAAGAGTTTGATCTTTTAGAGTATATGATGAGACATCCACAGCAGGTTATAAAGAAGGAAAAACTCTTCGACGAAGTGTGGGGATATGATTGTTTCAGTGAGCAGGGCAGCCTTAATGTGCATATAAGATGGCTCAGGGAGAAGCTTGAAGAAGACGCGAAGAAACCCAGTCTCATACAAACTGTCTGGGGAGTTGGTTATAAATTTGGAGGCACTAAGGAATGAAGAAGTTGGTTAAACTATACATAGCCGTAGTGCTTCTTTTTGTGGCACTTTTTGTGACATCAAATTTGCTCTTTAAGTCCTTTGTGAAAAGGAACAATGATGCTGGTAATATACTTATGAATCGTGTAGTAGATGGAATACGTGATAAGTATATAATGAGAACGCTTCAGTATAGTAATATAGACCCGATATCCGGTCCCGGGATTCAGAAAATCATCAATTCATATATGAAGGATAACAGGTCTGCATTTATTCATGAGTATGGATATTCGGCTCTGCCGGACGAGGTAGAATATATTTCTCTCAGTACAGCAGATGGTACAGAAAATGTTAATCTGATTAACAACGGAAAAAGCAGTGACAAGGTGTGGTCCTTCTATGGTAAAGATAATAAGACACTCATTGGACTGATTGTCTTTAGGTATAACGATGAAAGAGCAGGGGCACTTCATATTATACTAAATGTCAGTCTTATAGCTGCATTTCTTATATCGATAGGCATTTGTCTATACATATCAAGCACAGTCCTTCGTCCTTTTGAAAAACTATCTGATTATCCGGTTAAGCTATCTAAGAATGAGATAACAGAAAAGCTTCCTGAAACGAAAAACAGGCTATTTGGAAGATTTATCTGGGGTATAAATATGCTCAGTGATAATATACAGAATAATCAAAAAAGGGTTGATGAGCTTAGTCGCGACCATATGACTATGCTTACTACTATAGCTCATGGGATAAAGACGCCGGTTGCAAATATCAAATTATACGCTGATGCTATCAGCACCGGGCTTTATCAGCCGGATGGTCAGGTAAATAAGAGTGATGCCGAGATAGCAGCTAAGATAAGTAAAAATGCAGATGATGTAACAGAGCTTGTAAGGAATCTGATAGATAAAGCGACAGACACAGTAGTGAACTTTACACCGGAGATTGCCGCCTTCTATCTGGAGGAGCTTCGGGTGTTTCTTGAGGAGGAATATAGCAACAGGCTGAATATGCTTCATATACCATATTCATTTGCCATAAATCACAATGCGATGCTAAAAAGTGATAAGAGTGGAATCTGCAGGATACTATCCCAGTTAATGGATAATGCCATCAAATACGGAAATGGAGAAAGGATAACGGTTAATCTGAATAAGGAAGAGGACGGTTTTTACTTTATTATAAAGAATAAGGGGAATCTGCCTTCGGAGAAGGAGCTTCCTTACATATTTAACAGCTTCTGGAGAGGGACTAATGCCGAAGGTATAGACGGAAACGGCATAGGCCTGTTTGAGGCTCGCGAGATAGCGCTTGGGCTGGGCGGAGACATATATGTAAGAACTGATCAGGAAACGCGGGAAATAGAATTTGATGTTTATATAGGTGAATAGCGTTATATAACAAGAATTATAAAAGGAGATTAAATATGCCCCCAAAGACGAAGATTAGCAAACAAATGATTCTGGATGCCTCTTTTGAGATAGTCCGTGAAAAGGGACATGAGATGATGAGTGCCAGAACGATTGCGGAGAAACTGGGATGCTCTACACAGCCGGTAATGTATAACTTTAAAACTATTGAGGAGATTAGGAGAGCTACTTACGAGCTGGCGGATGAATATCATTCCGGATACATTATGCCGAAGGGGGATGAGAGATATAATCCGCTTATGCAGCTTGGGCTTAACTATGTCAGGTTCGGATATGAAGAAAAGAATCTATTCCGGTTTCTCTTTCAGACAAACAGTTTTAAAGGACTTAATGTTCACGCACTTATGTCAGATCCCAGAACAGGAGAGATGCTTAAGATGGTTTCAAATGGATCTGGCTGTACAGAGGAAGAAGCCAGAGATGTTTTCTTTAACCTGTTTATTACAGCGCACGGGATAGCAAGCTTACTTGCAAATAATGAGATGGAATATGAAGAGGATTCCTTCCGAAAAGTGTTGGAGAATACTTATTATAATCTGGTGAATCGAGGTCGAAATTGATGCATTCCCAGAGAAAATGTTTACTCAAAGGAAAGGGAATACTACACCAGAATAGATTCGTCGAGAGGCGACTATATAGAACCCGACTATCCCTGTGCAGGGGAAGAAGAATCCAAACATTATATGATATTGTCGGTGACAACTAATAATCAGATAAATGTTTTGTAAAATCTGGAGGAAATATAGCTATATTACTGGTAATAAGGCAAATGTCTTGTTATACTATAAGTTAACACTTTATAATCTTATACGGGATTGTATAAAGGGCGGGATACACTGAGACTTTTGGAACTGTGCTATCAGGTTAAACAGGTTAGCATTTGTTCCGGTTATTTACGAATCGATGAACCAGCCCGTATGACTTGAATAGTTACAGTGTTATATATAAGGGATAATTGCAGGAGATTAGGAGGTTGGCTATGAAACAGATGATAGCAAGAGGAAGAAAGGCGCTGAGTGTTCTGCTGGCGCTTATGATGCTTATTGGCACTGCGGCTGTTTATACTCCAAAGAATGGTATGATTGTCAGAGCTGAAGGAAGCGATGTGTCCGGAGGCAGTAATCCGGGACAGGGAAGCGGTGGATCCGGAAGCAGTAGCCAAGGACAGGGAACTGATGTGTCCGGAGGTGGCGAACAGGAACAGGGAAACAGTGGTTCCGGAGGCAGTGGCCAAGGACAGGGAACTGATGTGTCCGGAGGTGGCGAACAGGAACAGGGAAGCAGTGGTTCCGGAGGCAGTAATCCGGGACAGGGAAGCGATGGTTCCGGAGGCAGTAGCCAAGGACAGGGAACTGATGTGTCCGGAGGCGGTGGTTAGGGACAGGAAACGGAACCGTATTTACCTAAGTATATAACGGATATAAGTCTTAGTAATTCCATAATAAATATGAAAGTTGGAGATGTGATAAGATTTACTATTAAAGTGACACCGGAAAATGCTCAATACAAAGAAGGTAGTATTAAGGTGGATAGTCAAGGCTATGAGCTTTATTCTAATGCTTCCTGTACCAGTAAGATAGGTGGCACATTTGAGGACGATACCTACTCTTTGGATGATATTTCGGGTACTATTTTTATTAAGGCAGTTAGCGCTGGAAAGTATCCTTTAAGGGTAAAATATAGCAAGGGCGATACACCTATATCCAAAACTTGTACTATAAATATCACTTCGCCTGTACATAAAGTAACATTTAACTTAAATGAAGGAATTATTAATAGTGGCAGCATAACTGAGTACACGGAAGGAGTAGAGACTATACTTCCTGAGGACGTAACGAAGGAAGGATATATATTTGATGGATGGTATGATAATCAGGACTTTACCGGAAGCAAGGTTACAAAAATAACTGCAACTGATAACGAAGATAAGACCTTCTGGGCAAAATGGATAAGGGAGTTTAACGTAGTTATTAGTTCTGATGTTATATTTGGTGTGGTTAGTTCAGATATTTCTAAAGCAGTATCAGGAACGAAGGTGACATTAACTGTTACACCTGACGATAGCTGTACATTTAAGAACTTCATTGATCTGAAAGGTCTTTTGAAGGAAGAGGACTTTGTAAAAGAAACAGATAATACTTACTATTTTATAATGCCTGATGGCGATGTAGAAATTAAAGCTGTATTTGAGGCGAATTCTAACTATCAAAAATTTGAAAATGGTCTCATTATAAAGCCCGGCGAATCTCTGGTGGTGCCGGATGTGTGTAATACTACAAATGGTATGATGTTTAAGAACAGTACATTATATACACTTGTCCGAGCAGATATTTCCGGTGATACTGTAACTGAATCTGAAACTGGTGAATATTATGTATTCAAGTATCTTGAGAGAACGGATAGTGATGATGGAGGAAATATTGTTGCGAAGACATATGTAAAGTCCGGGAGCAGTTGGGACAGCTATGGACTTAAAGTAACAGATATATCGGACGGTGTTCTCGTTTCAGTAAATGACGAAGGGGCTGTGACTCTTAGTACGCACGAAATAGAATATACTGTAACCTTTAATTCAAATGGTGGTTCTGAAGTGTCAAGTCAGAAGGTTGTTAAGGGACATAAAGTAGTGAGTCCAAGTAATCCTAAGAAATCCGAATATGAATTTGCAGGATGGTATAAGGAAGAGGCATGTACAAATAGCTGGGACTTTACTAAAGATACAGTAAATGAGGATATTACGCTCTATGCTAAGTGGAAGAAGATTATAATCTATACAGTGACTTTCAAGGTTGTAAATGGTAAATGGAACGGTAGTGATGGTGGCACGGAGGATAAGGTTGTAGTTAAGAAAGGATATGAGGGAACCACCTTTACGCTGGAAACGAAAGATATTCCGGCAGTAGGAGAAAATCCTGATAACAACTACAGGGCAGGAAGCTGGGATATAAAACCGGTTGCAGGTTCAGAGGTTAATGCTGATGCAACCTATACCTATACATATGCTGAGAAATTTGATCAAATGCATACTGTAACCTTTAAGGTTGAAAATGGTGCATGGAATGATGGAACTACAGATGATAAAGTGCTTATACTCACCGGTAAGGAGACTGATACTCTGAGTATTGCAATTTCACAGATACCTGAAGTTGGTGAAAAACCTGACGAAGGATTTAAGAAGAGCGAAAAAGGTGGTTGGTTTATTGAAGATTCCTCGGGTACGGTAATGGAAAGTGATAATAATTATATTCCTTATTTTGGCATCGATAGTGATAAGACATTTACCTATAAATATATTGAGAAGGAAAAAATTTCTGCAAAAGTCAAGTTCATAGTTGAAAATGGCTTCTTAAATGATGAAGAAATTAGTGAGAAGGTTGTAGAAATTACTGGTTATGAGGGTGATGAGCTTAAGCTAAAAGCAGACCAGATACCATCAGTTGGAGATAAGCCGAAGGATAACAGCTACAAGGCAGGAAGCTGGGATAAGACTATTGATGACATGCTTGCGACTAAAATTGAGAAAGATACTGAATCAACTAAATTCACATATACATATGTGAAAAAGCCAGCGATATCCAGAACAGTAACCTTTAAGGTGGTAAACGGTTCCTGGAATGATGGTAATACAGATACCAAGACAGAAACACTTACCGGTTATGAGGGTGATGTTCTAAAGCTTTCGGCTGATCAGATACCGGCTGTTGGAGAAAAGCCGGATACGAACTATACAGAAGGTAGCTGGAATACTGTTCCAAGTATAGAAACAGAGATAACAGCAGCTACAACCTATATCTATACCTATACCAAGAAGCAGGAGATAACCAGAACGGTCACATTTAAGGTAGTGAACGGTATGTGGAATGTAAGAACCAAATACGTTAGAACAAAGGAATTCAAGGGCTTTGAGGGAGATGTATTCGAACTTGCTAAGGATGATATACCGGAGGTTGGTTCGCAGCCTGATACAGCCTATAAGGAAGGAAGCTGGGATAAGGTTCCTGTCGAGGGAGCTGTAATCACAGAGGACATAACCTATACTTACACATATGCTCCGAAAACACCGGCGACGAGAAAGGTAACCTTCAAAGTGGTAAATGGAACTTGGAAGGATGGAACAAAGGAAGATAAGGTAGTAACTCTTACAGGCTATGAAGAAGATAAGATAAATCTTACATCATCGCAGCTCCCTTCAGCGGGAAATAATCCGGATGAGGGTTATAAGGCAGGACGCTGGGATACAGAACCCAAAGCATATGTCAATATCCCTGCTGATGTAACCTATACCTATACCTACGCTAAGAAGCAGGAGGAAAGCTCAGGCGATAGCAGCAAGACAGATGACAAGAGCAGCTCAGGCGATAGCAGCAAGACAGATGATAAGAGCAGCTCAGGTGGAAGCAGCAAGACGGATGACAAGAGCAGCTCAGGCGATAGCAGCAAGACAGATGATAAGAACAGCTCAGGCGATAGCAGCAAGACAGATGATAAGAACAGCTCAGGTGGAAGCAGTAAGACGGATGACAAGAGCAGCTCAGGTGGAAGCAGTAAGACGGATGACAAGAGCAGCTCAGGTGGAAGCAGCAATACGGATGACAAGAACAGCTCAGGTGGAAGCGGTAAGACAGATGATAAGGGCAGCTCAGGTGGAAGCAGTAATACGGACGATAAAAACAGTGCCGGTAATAATAACAACGGCAATGTTGATAATAATTCCGGTTCAGCTTCTAAAGCCGGCATATATTCCAATGAATGGGTAGATGGAAAATGGTACGGTTCAAATGGTGAGGAAACCTATGCTGCAGTCGGAGGCTGGAAGAGTAATGGTGCAGGCTGGTGGTTTGAAGATTCATCCGGCTGGTATCCGGTTAGTCAGTGGCTGAGAATAGATGGCAGATGGTACTACTTTACCGCTTCAGGCTATATGGATTATTCTGAATATCGAGATGGCTGCTGGCTTGGTAGTGATGGAGCCTGGGATGAGAGCTATGCAAATGGAATATGGCACTATGACGGAACAGGCTGGTGGTACGAGGATAACGGCTGGTACCCTGCAAGTACGACACTATGGATTGATGGTACAAATTATTCATTTGATGCGAGCGGTTACATAGAGTAACTTCTCATATATAGACTTTATATACATGGGGCTGATCATATAAATTCTGGTCAGCCCTTTGTTGCTGTTTTGTTGTCATGAGGGTGGTATATTGACACTATAAAAGTGTAAGGAGGATGCTGATATGCCAAAGAGCTTATATGAAATAATCAATCACTTTACAATTTATGTAATAAAGAATATAATAGTGTCAAAAGATACAAATATATAACAATAATAGGTATAAATATGACGGAATTGACACGAACAATTTCAAAAGCTATGTCGGGTATTCTTGAAGAACTGGAATTAGAAAATGAAACATACATTACACTTGATCGATTAGAAGAACTGGTCAATAATCTGAATATAAAAACGAATGCTTCTATGGTAGCATCACGTCTAAAAAAATCAGGTTGGTTATTGCCTACAGATCAACGTGGAGTATGGGAATTTGCGCCGGCTGCAGTTGCCGGAGCATATTCTAAGAATGATCCGTTACGGGAGATAAAGGCATTTCAATTAGCGAATTCTGATATCATTTGTTTTTTATGCTTGCAGACAGCAGCATGGGCGTTGGGATATGCAGATAGAGTGCCATCACGAAAAGAATTAGCATTTGAGATGATTCCCAGAAGAAGAATGTCGAAAGAGATTCTGGTATATAAATATTTGCCTAGTATTCCTCTAAAGGAAGCAAGAGGTGTCAAAATACTTGCTCCGGAAAGTATTTTGGTTCATATTGCTACAAAACCCGATCTAATTAAGTCTTGGGACGGAGTAATGGAATGGCTTCCGGATGTTATATATGATATTGATTTAAATATGCTATTGAAAGAGCTACATATTCGTCCTGATTCAGTAAAAAAAAGAACTGGATATTTGTTGCAGGGAATGTATCCGGATGCATCTATGCTTATACATGAGAAAATAATTGTAAAATCCAAAGTCAGATTTGGGGCAAGAACTAATTCGATTCGAAATGACGAGTATTGGGGCGTTGTTGATACTTGTTTACCATTTTCTCCAAAGGAGTTAGAAAGAGTAAAATGATTCAATTTGACAATATAAAACTTACGGAAGGCCATATAGCGCGTCATATTCCAACTGGAAGTGGAGCACCAGGTCGTGAAGCGGCAATAATTGATATAGCTCAAGATTTATTGCTTGCATATCTGGAAGATTCTGGTTTGATGGATATGGTCGCGTTAAAAGGCGGTACCTGCTCCAACTTCTGAAGAAATGATAGAAAAATTGAAATACAATTTTGAGTTTTTAACTGATCTTGATGACGATGAGAAAATAGTTGCATTGTCAAATCAAAAGGATAGAGGTCTAGTCATCCATATGCTAATGGAATTACCAGACGGCAGACTTGAGAGTGGATTATATTAAAGCTATACAGAAGATACAAAGAATTAATACAGTTGCTTGAGGGGAAGATGTTTAAGAATTATAAGAATAAAGAGTGATTTGGATATAAGCAAGATAAGCAGGGACAAGAGTTTCCTGCTTATTTTATTTTTAGCCATTGATGCGATAGAAAACCTTTAACTATAATGAGTAGCCGGATAGGTTGTTGAAAATAAATCTTATATGGAGCATAATGGAAATATGTTTTGGTGGTCATGGGAAGGGAGAAAGGGTCATAGGTATATGGGAACAGCTAATATAGGTTCTTCCTCAAATGTTGTGATTAATCAAATGAGGTATCCAAATGGATAATAGAAGTATATAACATACGAGATGGAATTACACGTATCGCATTGTGTTTGTTCCAAATTATAGGAAAAAGATGCTGTGGGATAGAAAGCGGCAAGTGAGGTTAAATGCAATGAAACTGGTATTTGCTTCGGATTCTTTTAAAGGATCGCTTACAAGTAAAGAAATATCGCAAATTCTTACATTGGCGGCAAAAGAAGTATTTGATAACCCGATTTGTATAGGAATCCCGATAGCGGATGGTGGAGAAGGTACAGCAGATTCTCTTATTGAAGCACTTAACGGTGAAAGAATATATGTAAAAACGCATGACCCACTGATGAGGGAAATAACAGCTTATTATGGCAAACTTGATGAGGAAAGTGCTGTTATCGAAATGGCTTCCGCATCGGGTCTTACACTGCTTTCAGAAGAGGAAAGAAATCCTCTGTACACCACTACATATGGAACCGGGGAGATGATAAGAGATGCGGTTAATAGAGGATTTCGAAATATTAATATTGCAATCGGCGGGAGCGCAACTAATGACGGTGGAATGGGATGCGCCGAAGCTCTCGGGATCAGGTTCCTGGATAATGTGGGGAATGAGCTAAGTGGAGTGGGAGATAACCTTGAAAAGGTATGCAGGATTGATACCGCTGATAAGTATCCGGGATTAAAAAATGTCAAATTCACCATAATGTGCGATGTGGCAAATCCTCTTTGTGGAGATAACGGTGCTACTCGAACATTTGCCCCCCAGAAGGGAGCAGATTCGGAAACGGTGGAACGGTTGGAAAAAGGAATGTGTAACTACAGAGATGTAATTATACGGGATTTTGGAATTAACCCAGATAAGATACAGGGAGGTGGCGCTGCAGGAGGCCTGGGAACAATGCTGATGGTATTCCTGTCGGGAATGATGAAATCCGGTATAGAAACCGTTCTTGATCTGGTTTACTTTGACAGCCTGATTAGTGATGCGGATCTTGTGGTTACGGGAGAAGGAAGAAGTGACTGGCAGAGCTGTTTCGGGAAAGCCGTTTCCGGAGTCGGGAAAAGGGCAGAAAAGGCAGGCGTTCCGGTTTATCTTTTATGCGGCTCTTTAGGTCCCGGAGCAGAAGAGTTATATAATCATGGCATAACTTCAATGATGAGTATAATGAACCCGAAGATGACATTGCAAGAAGCTATGAAAAACGCCAAAGAACTCTATCGTAAGAATGCTGTACGGATGTTTAGAACAATAAAAAGTGTGATGGATTGAAGAACATAAGTTGAAGATATGAATATATTTTGATTTCATCGAAATTGTTACTTATACAGGAGAAAAGGAGAAAAAGTGAAATGAGTTCAAAGTTTTTAAAGATATATGGTTGGGATTATTAATTTGAATTTAAAAGTAATATGTTTAATGTAATACATAATGTTACACCGAAGGATGGCGGTTATGGAAGAGATATTCATGCCACATTTCCAAATGATTTTTAAAAAGAAAACTATACCCGAATTATATGAAGAAATAGGTAACTATATGATAAAACAATCTTCAAAATTTTTTGATAAAGAAAAAGAAATAAAGGAATTATATAGTTAAAAGAAGCTATTTATGGAATAAAGGTATGAGTTATGAATAATAAAGCGGTATGTTCTTTTGGTGGGATACGCTTCTTGATAAATGTAAAGAACTGGGCATCCAGAAGGTTAATGAGTTTTGTGTGTCTGTAAGAGGAACAAATATGGCTATCGTGAGCAGGGAAGAAATCTTATCCAAGATGACACGAGTGGGAGTGGCTGATGTCACTTTGAACGGAACTGAAAAAGCTGTATATGCCATATTAAGGCAAAATTCTGAATCCTCACGAGAAAGAATAGCAGAGAAAGTATCAGAGCTACAGATTATTTATATCGTACCTACGCGGACACGCAATAAAATAATGCAAAGGAGATTGCCAAATGAAACTAGGAAACATCAAATTCTGGATTGCTAATAAAGGTAATTATTTGCGTAATTTTCGAGAACACCGTGGAATGAAATCACGTTTTTTTGAATATAACGACAATACAGAAAAAGATTCAGATATATTAAAAATGCTGCCTAGTCCAGAAGAAATAAGAGCAGTCCTCAATAAGATTACTGACTATTATTCAGAAAGCTTTGAGTTTGTCCCTGAATTCCAATATCAAGGTTCAACAAACATATGTTTCTATGTATTTAATGGAGGCAGACAGGCTAATGGAGAATGCATACCTGGAGTAGATGAGACCTGGATTTCTATAAATTTTTGTGATTTATATAAAGACAAAAATAAAAATGGTACTCATTATGAAATCTTTAAGGCAAAACTATGGACAATACTTGCGCATGAGATGTACCATGCATTTCAGGTATATGAGTTTTATAAAAAAGGGAGAAAAGGCGGCTGTAAATCATGTAACGATATTTTAGAAGAAAGCCTTGCCCAGTATTTTGCACTTTGTTTTGCAAAAAAATTCATAAATGATGATGGCGAAGATTGCAGGGAAGGAACAGATAATTTTAAAGAATTATTTAAAATGATAGTAGATGAAGAGTATGAGAGTAAACGTAGTTATGCATTTGGAATAGGACGTAAAAAACTAATGCAAAATAAATACTCAAAAGAAGAAATATCTGAAGATGATAATTTGTATAAAGAACTTAGTAGGCTTATTAAGGAAAATAATACTTTGCGATTATTAGATACGATAACACCTTCAGAAGCAGACTATGGTGGTGGTTATGTCCTTTACCAGCATGGTCAAATGGAAGGCGTCCAGGGTAAAAACTTGGATTTATATACTAATATATTTAATACATGGATAAATGATGATGAAACAGCATTAAAACTGCTGATAGATGAAAAGGGAAAAATATATAAAAACATATATTCAAATGATAATCCAGCTTATTCTATCTTCAAGCAGATTAGTGTTCAAATTGAAAATAATACATAAAATCGCAAAGGAAAGTGCAATATAAAAATCTGTCAGCCCAATATGAGCCGACAGATTTTTTGATTTGCAGTATATGATTACTGTTATAATTATTATAACAAGGAGCCTGCTCCTTTGTCAGATAGTGATAAGGATTAGGACTCCCTGTTAGATCGTTATAAGATTAGATATTAAGCTTTGCGTATTTCTTTGCATCCTTTCGTGCTTCAGCTTTTTTTCTGGCAAAATCTCTGGCGTTTTCACGTATTCTTTCCTGGTACTTTTCCATCTGCCTTTCAGTTGACTTGTCAAGCATCTTGGTATTCTCAGGCTTTTTGAGTACATTTGCAACGGCTATATTATATATAAGATTATTACTAATATGCTTATATCTCTTTAGATAGCCATATTTACCATTTATCTCCTTTATTCAGGGTTTTTATTATATAACGATTAAACATTTTATGATAAAATAATACTCATCGCATAACAAAAGCGCAGCACTCTTTGGCAATTTACAGTTTTTTTTATAAAATTTTTATTATGTGTGTGAAAACAGGAGTGTTTGATGAGTTAACCGTGAATAGTAACATGAAATATGATCAGGTAGATTGATAAGCATAGAGTTGGGGATGGAGTGAACAAGATCAGGTGGCTTGATAAGCATAGAGCTGGGGATGGAGTTGGTTTGAGTAAGGAGATGGTTATGAGAAGTCTGATAAATGATGGCTGGGTTTTTACAAAGTTTGCGGCTGAGACAAGCTACGAGGATGTGGTAAGGCTGTTGTCAGAGCAAAGTGGAGAAGGTGCTGCTACTTTTACTTGCGTTGCAGACACTGCTGGTACTACTCCTCCAGTTGCCTCTACCGGAGCTAATGACAGAATACGTAACCAACAGATTCTGTCTCGGACCAGACCTGTTGATCTGCCTCATGACTGGATGATATATGATACAAATAATCTATATCAGTCATCAGTAGGAGTATATGAGCGTACACTTATGCTGGATGCTTCAAAGGCAAACTCTATCTACTTTGAAGGCGTTTACATGAGAACCTCTATATATCTGAATGGACAAAAGATATTCTTTTGGCCTTATGGATATACATCCTTTGAAGTGGATCTCACTCCTTATCAGCAGGATGGGGCTAATCACCTTCTTGTATATGTGGATTACCGCTCTCCCAACACCAGATGGTATTCAGGGGCGGGGATATATAGAGATGTATATCTTCTCGAAAAAGAGCCGGTACATATTGCTGAGAATTCCATATATTTTCATGCAGAGGCAGTAGATAGGGAAATGAAGCCGGTACATGCTGATGATGGGGAGGAGGCAGACACCGATGTAGGCGCAGAAGCAGACATGAGAGCAGACTCCGACGTAGGCACTAAAGCAGACGTGAAAGCAGACTCCGACGTAGTCACTAAAGCAGGTGTGAGCACTGTTTCCGGCACAGATTATAAGGTCACGATAGAGGCTGAGATAGTAAATAGCAGAGCAAAAACCCCTATGTATGTAACAATAGTCCATACGCTGATTGATATGGATGGTAATGAGGTAAAGCAGTGTCAGGAAAATGCGGCAGTAGAAGGTGACCTTATAACTGTGGTATCGGACTTTACAGTTGCCACGCCGAAGCTATGGGATATAGACTCTCCGTATCTATATACTCTGATAACCTCATTATATAAAGAAGAAAAGCTCCTCGACAGCTTCCGGCAGCAGGTAGGCTTCAGAACTATACTCTTTACACCGGATGAGGGCTTCTTTCTGAATGGACGGCATGTAAAAATAAATGGAGCCTGTCAGCACCATGATCTGGGAGCACTGGGAGCGGCATTTAACAAAAAGGCTGCAAGAAGGCAGATCGAGAAACTGAAGGCTATAGGAATAAATGCTATTCGTACCAGTCACAATCCTCCGGCGGTTGGACTTATGGAGCTGGCTGATGAGATGGGTATACTTATTGATTCGGATGCATTTGATATGTGGGAGATGCCGAAGACAGAGTATGATTATGGAATATTCTTCCATGAGTGGTGCGAGAAGGACGTAGAGGCGTGGGTGAAGAGAGACAGAAACCATCCATCAGTAATAATGTGGTCCTGTGGAAATGAGATTCCGGACACAAATGATATAAAGGCGGTTGAGATTGCAGAGCGTCTATGTAATGCGGTTCGCAGATTTGACTCACGACATAATGCATATACCACGATTGCCTCTAACTATGTGGCATGGGAAAATGCACAGAAATCCCAGGCTGTATTTGAGCTTTCCGGTTATAACTATCTGGAAAGAGTATATGATGAGCACCACGAAAGGTTTCCTGACTGGTGTATATATGGAAGCGAGACAGCATCTACTGTACAGAGCCGGGGGATATATCATTTTCCCAGAAGTAACAGACTGCTTACCTATGAGGATGGTCAATGCTCATCATTAGATAACTGTTCGACCAACTGGGGAGCGGCATCCGTTCAGAGCTTTATCAAAAATGACCGTGACCGCGGCTACTCGGCAGGACAGTTTATCTGGACGGGATGGGACTATATAGGAGAACCGACGCCGTACTTTTCCAAGAATTCCTTCTTTGGTCATATAGATACAGCGGGCTTCTACAAGGATACAGCTTATATAATCAAGTCTGCATGGGTACCGTTTGAGAAGGAGCCCTTTGTTCATATATCTCCTTACTGGGACTTTAATGAGGGACAGTTGATAGATGTTGAGATATATTCAAATGCACCTAATGTGGCGCTATTCTTAAATGGTGAGAGGATAGGCGAAAAAGAGCTGGATCCACTGAAGGGGGAGGACTTTGCGGCGCATTTTCAGATTCCATATGTGAAGGGGTGGCTTCGGGCAGAGGCCTATGATGATAAGGGAAATGTGGCAGCCGTTGATGAGGCGCCGGGATTTGGTGATCCTGTTTCCATAAAGCTGAAAGCCGAGTATGACAGTATAGCTGCTGATGGTGAGGATCTGCAGTTTGTTCAGATATCCGTACTGGATAAAGACGGAAATGAGGTCAGGAACGCAAGGAACCGTATAAACTTGAAGGTTGCAGGACCGGCAAGACTTGTTGGCATGGATAATGGTGACAGCACGGACTATGATCAGTATAAAACCTGTTCCAGAAAGCTTTTTTCAGGAAAGCTGATAGCCATAATAGCGCCGACTCTGGAAGCGGGAGAGATTACTGTTGAAGCAGTGTCTCCCGGACTAGAGAGTGCTTCGCTGACATTTGCCTCCGTGCCGGGAAAACCCAGAAAAGGTGTGGCATATACTGAAAGTGTAGAATGTTCAGGAGTTTCCTTGGGTGAACAAAAAGATAATGACAGAGAAGAATTGCTGAATACTCTTCCGGATAATAAAGAGTATGAGATTCCGGTCAGAAAGCTGGAAATCAGTTCTATATCTGATGGGTATAAGGGAGTGCTGAGTCCGGACTGTTCATCGGCAGAATTTACAGTCCGTATCTATCCTGAAAATGCAACCTACGATGATATATTAATAAAGGCTATGACGCTGGACGGGATAGAGAGCAGTGCTGTAAAGATAGATATACAAGGCGGCGGGTCGGAAATAAGCGGGGAACATTCTGCTGGCAGAATGAACAGTCGGGAGAAGGACTCGGGGGGAAATAGCCGGGAGAAGGAAGTAAAGATAAATAAGCAGGAAAGGGCGCCGGGGATATACAGGCAGGGTGATACAGTAAGGGTTACAGCCGTAAGTGATGGAGAGCTTCGCCTTATGGCATGTGCCGGAAATGGAAAGGATCATCCGGAGGTTATATCAGAGCTTGAGATGAGTGTTCAGGGCTTCGGAAATACAGCGCTGGATGCATACAGCTTTGTATATGGCTGTCAGTATTCCTATAGTAAAGAAGCTGCACTTCTATCCTTTAGGGGAAGCGTAAACTTTGGCGATGGAAATATCATACGCTTTGATAATGTGGATTTTGGAAGCTTTGGTTCTGATAAGCTGGTTCTCTCGCTGTTCTCCTTCCGGGATGAGGAGGCTGTAGAAATCTGGGACGGAGAGCCGGATGTGGGCGAGCTTCTGTGTAAAGATATCTACAGAGTTCCAACTGAATATAATGTACTTCAGGAATATACATTTTCACTTTCTAAAAGACTGAGGGGGGTGAGAAGTATAGTGTTCAGATTTGAGCATGGATTTGTCCTGGGCGGTTTCAGAATGATATATGAAGAAAAGGCCTATGCCCTCATAAAAGCCACGGATCATCAGATGATAACGGGTGACAGCTTCAAAGAAAGAGTTGACGGGATATATTCAATCGGCAATAATGTAGATATCGAATTCAGGGATCTGGATATGAATAGCGGGGTTTCAGCAGTGACTATAACAGGAAGGGCAAATGGAAATGCCAACCCCATTCATATAAGATTTTTTGATGGTGAAGATATAACAGCAAGGATGGTGGAGTTTCCTGAATCAGAGAATATACAGACCGTTACATTTCCGCTGGAGAGCTTCAGAGGAAACGGAAAGGTAAACTTCATATTTCTTCCGGGTTCGGATTTTGATTTTATAGATTTTAAGTTTGTACCAGAGGGTTAAAAGAGCAGGAAACCGAAACAGAGATATGATGCCAGGAGATTATAAAAATGGAAGATAATAGTTTAAAACTAAGTCAAGATGATCTGGATAAAGTGTCGGGAGGTCAGAGAAGCGCTTATCATTACTTCTGGTATCATGTTGAACCATTAGTACTTAAGTATGGTATCCCACATAGAGAATGGCGCAGGCTGGAGAAGTTATGTACTCCGGAAGAATGGGCTGTAGTTTGTGATGCGCTTGCTTATGTCATCAGAATGGAATTTAATCCTGATTCGCTTTGATAAATAAGTGGTATGTATTAAGTATAGTTTGGAGATAATATGAACAGAGGATTACAAATAAGGATGCGTAGATTGATCGCCTGTTTTCTGGTGGTTGTTGTAGTAGTTACAGGTATGCCGGCTGATTTCTGGAGCATATTTGCTGCAAATGACTTTGCTAAAATGAATGGCAGGTCTTATTCGGACTTTTACGATTTGTAGAAGAGCATCAGATTACAGTAGTATTTGATGACGGAAGCGCAAATGCCGGATTAACTGTTAATGCAGCACCGGATCAGAGTAATGGTGCTCAGAATGGAACTGATAATACTCAGAATAATACTAATAATAAGCCGGGTAATGCACCGGATAATAAGGCAAATAATACAGGCAGCAAACCGGCAGCTAATACAGGTGATGAGATGAATCTTGGAATGTGGTGGTTCCTGCTGGTTGCATCTGCACTTGCGATAGTTGTAATATTTGAGATACGGATGAAGGCTCGAAAGCTGAAAAAGTAGCATTCAGGAAACTCAAAGGATAGAGGTGGAAAACATGGAGACGATAGGATCCGCTCTTTTGAAATGCAAAGAGATATGCAACAGATATGGTAAAATGGTTCCGGAGGTTCCTTATGAGGAACTGTTTTACCAGTTCTGCGATGATACCATACGAATGGGATTTCTTGTCGCAGCAAGTGACGGGTATGTGGATGTAGTGGAGATAGACTATATCAACAGAACCTTTGGTATATCCTTTGACTATACTGTTCTTACAAAGAGCTATGGTCTGGATAGCATATCTGACAGAAGCTATCTGAAGTGTCTTCCCATCTCTATTAAAACTGTGGCTGGTCTTGAGAAGAAGCTGAAACCGGAACCTAACTGTTTCATGGAGGATACCAGAACTCTCTATAATACTATGAAGCAGTTTGGCGATGGAATGTTGAACTGTACAGGAGCCAGACTCAGGTTTAGTGTTATGATTCAGGAATATTTTATTAATAACATTTTAAACTATATATTTTATATGGAAGAAATGGATGCCCTTATGAGTCCTCAGTTTAATGAGGCTATGTCCTTCAGGATGGGTGAAGCTAATCCAAGTCGTGGTAATGTGCCGGATCAGAATACCAGAATAAGTACCAATGGGAGAGCAGTGATAACCACAGACTCTGAAGGAAATATGGGACCGGAAAAAGAATCGGATACGGGTGAAGGAGCCTATAGGGGTGGAATGCGACTAAGAATGCGTAATATGCCGGCGGGTGATATAACAGGCGGCGCCCCTAAGACTGGTGATGGACAGAGTGTGGCTGGAAAAAATGGAAATGCTGCTCAGGACTACTCTGACAGGAATGATCGTGAAAAGTCAATGGAGACTGCCCGTGGTAATATGTCTCTCATTTCAGGAGCGGCCACGTATGGCAGAAGCAGTTCTATGCTTGGCGGTGATAAGCCTGCGGTTGGATCTATGATTGATATGGATACTATTAATGACATTTTGAAGGATGTGGATTCCATGATTGGTCTCGGTAGTGTGAAAAAAGAGATCCATGATATGGTTAATATGATCCTGATAAATGAGATGCGCCGCCGTAAGGGGCTGAAAAGTCCGGTTATGTCAAGACATCTGGTATTTACGGGAAATCCCGGAACAGGAAAAACAACTATAGCGCGTGCTATAGGAAGGATATACAAGACTCTTGGTATTCTTGAGAAGGGGCATATGATAGAAACTGACAGGAGCGGCATGGTTGCAGGCTATATGGGACAGACAGCCGAGAAGGTGACTGAAGTTGTGAAAAGTGCGATGGGCGGAATCCTGTTTATAGATGAGGCCTATTCCCTTGTAAGTGACAGTGAGGGGGATTTTGGGCAGGAAGCTATCAATACTCTCCTGAAGCTTATGGAAGATAACAGAGACAATCTGGTTGTAATTGTTGCAGGTTATACCGACGAAATGGAAGACTTCATCAATTCCAACCCCGGACTCAGATCCCGTTTCAATCGATATATACAGTTTAATGATTATTCTGATGATGAGCTTCTGCAGATATTTAAGGGTTATGTAACAGAACAGGATTACAGCCTTGAAGAAGGTTCAGACGAGATAATACTGCAGGCTATACGAAAGATGAGAGATAAGGAAACAGAGAACTTTGGTAATGCACGTTCTGTCAGAAACTACTTCGAGAATGTAATTACAAACCAGGCCAACCGTCTTATGGAGGAGGGAGGCATGAGCTCTGACATGGATAAGCTCATGCTCATAAA
>DGRT01000125.1:23874-35438 GCA_002391105.1 Lachnospiraceae bacterium UBA4381
GTGACAGGGGGACAGGCACCTTGTCACATATGGACTACTCTGAATATCGTGATGGCTGCTGGCTTGGAATTGACGGAGCGTGGGATGAGACCTACGGTGGCGGTCACTGGATACAAAAAAGCAACTGTTTATCATATGTGATGTCAGTTGCTTTTTTGTATATGGTATAAGCTTAGCAGAGTGTTTTTCTGTGGCGGTATATAAAGATATTTGCTATAATCTATCAAAACAAAGGAGAAGCCACGAAAATAGGACTTTTCTTCTGAAGGATATCTGCGAGACACTCTAAAAAGGAGATGGTTTTGGAGATGTTATGATGGGTTGTATATTATGGCGACTGAAGCTGTACGGAGGAGAGAAACAGAGAATATCTATTGCCAGAGTTCTTCTCAAGGATCCGGCATTTTTGATATTTGATGAGGCGACCTCGGCGCTGGATTCTATTTCTGAGAGTAAGATACAGGAAGCTATAGAGCCGATCATTGCCGAGAGAACCAGTATCCTTATAGCACACAGACTTTCTACTATTCTTGCGGCAGATGAGATACTTGTTGTAAAGGACGGAGTTATAGTCGAAAGAGGAAAGCATAAGGAGCTTGTATCTAAGGGTGGAGTTTATACTGAATTATATAATACGCAGTTCCAGAAATTCGATGACGAGGATGAGAAGCTTGCAGGGCAGTTTGCAAGCGGGGGTTACTCCGAGGGTGAAGGGGACGAATAAAAAAAGTCGGAGGTTAGAATATGTATTATCTGATAAAAGAATCACTTGAACCTTGTGAATTTGAGGCGCTTCAAAAGCAGGAATATCAGTATGTTGCAGTTCTGACTACTGAGGAGTGGCGAGAGAAACAACCTCTGTTCGATATGGGAATCGAGCTGGATATAAATGTAGATGATATCCACAATACAAAAGCTGAGGTTAACTACGATTCACTTACCGGTACATTTTCCGTTCCAAGCAGAAGAGATATATGTGGAAAGGATTATCAATACGCCTTTGCACTGGATGAAAAGGGAATGGTCTTTATCGATTCGACAGGTGTAGTGGAAAGAATAGTGAAACGCATTGCCAGAACGCGTAAGTGGAAGGTCCCATGTCTTGAGAGATTCATATATGATTTTTTGGAAACCATTATTCAGCGTGACCAGGCGCTTATGGAGGGGTACGAGAAGGAGCTGGACAGTATCGAGGATGAGCTGATGGATACCGGAACTGAGACTCCCCTCGATAGGGCGAATGAGATACGTAGTGATATTCGTGAACTTAGAACTCATTATGAACAGCTTATCGATCTGGGGCAGGAGCTGCAGGAAAATGAAAATAATTTCTTTAAACCTGAGAATACCAGATATTTCAGGCTGTTTACGGATAGAGTTACCAGACTCCACGATTCGGCAACATCCCTTCGCGACTATACCATGCAGCTTCGAGATGTATATAATACTCAGATCGATGTTAAGCAGAACCGTATCATGACACTGCTTACAGTCGTAACAACGATCTTCATGCCACTGACACTTATAGTCGGATGGTATGGCATGAACTTCCGTTACATGCCAGAACTTGAGACGCGTTGGGGATATCCAACGGTGGTTGTGGTAAGTCTGGTTATAGTAATCGGAAGCTTATGGTTTTTTAAGAAAAAGAAATGGTTATAGCCTGTTATGGATATATAAAGATAAAGAAGCAACTGCTTATCAGTCCGATGGCAGTTGCTTTTTGTTTGGAATTTTGTGATAAGTAATGCTTATCGCAAGCGATAAAATCTATTGATTTTTCAAATCCATGGGACGCTGTTAGAATGTGTACATCTTGAAAGTGAGTCGAGATAATGTGCTGGTGACAAGGTGCCTGTCCCCATGTCACCAAGATAAAGAGGAGGAAATGGAAATGAGAACTAACAGAACCAACAATATGTGCTGTATGTGCTGTCGAATGCTTAAATCCCGGGCATTAAATATGACTGGGGCGTGTAAGGTCATGCCTTAGAAGTCCAAAACGATGAACCAGTATGTAGTTTGTTTGGTCATATAGTTGGATGAGTCATTTGCCCGGGATGTTCAAGGAACACCGGGTTTTCTTTTTGGATAATTACTGTGAAACCCCCATTTCATAGTAAAGAAGGTGACAGAACATACATCCTGTCACGTAAAAGCCAGTCAAATGACGAAAAAAAAGAGCAGCTATTCATGCTCAGAAAAGGAGAAAATATTATGAAAAAAAATATTATGAAAAAAAATATTACGAAAAAAAGTTTTATAAAAAAGTTTATCGCAGGAGCCCTGTCACTTGGTTTTGCAGCAACCGCACTTACAGGCTGCGGCAATGATCAGGCAAAGACGGATACAAATAATGTACAGGCTAATGAAAGTGGAAGAGTATATAGAACTCTTGACGAGATAAAGGAAAGCGGAACCGTTAATATCGGAGTTTTCTCAGATAAAAACCCATTTGGATATGTAGATGAAAATGGTGATTATCAGGGCTATGATGTGTACTTTGCTGAGAGAATAGGAAAGGATCTGGGAGTTGATATCAACTATGTATCAACTGAGGCAGCCAGCAGAGTCGAGTATCTGGAGACCGGAAAGGTTGATATAGTACTTGCTAACTTCACTGTAACAGATGAAAGAGCAGAGAAGGTTGACTTCACACTTCCGTACATGAATGTAGCTCTGGGAGTTGTATCCCATGAGGATAATGTGATCGAGGATCTGTCACAGATTGGTGCAGAAGACCAGGTTATAGTTATATCAGGAACAACAGCCGAGACATATCTTGAAGAAAACTATCCTGATATAAAGCTTCAGAAGTTTGATACTTATGCAACAGCCAAGACCTCCTTTGAGAATGGAACCGGAGTTGCATGGGCAAATGATAATACAGAGGTAATTGCGTATGCACTTGAGAATGAGGGCTACGTAGTTGGTATTCCTTCACTTGGAAGCCAGGACACTATAGCACCTGCAGTTTCAAAGGGTAATACAACACTTCGTGACTGGCTGAATGCTGAAACAGAGGCACTTGGAGCAGAGAACTTCTTCCATGCAGATTACGAGGCAACACTTATTGATACCTACGGTGCTGAGTACGAGGAAACTCTGGTGGTTGAAGGTGGTAAGGTTGAAGCAACTCCTGCATCATCAGGAGACAGCTCATCAGAAGCAGAGGATCAGGGAAATGCTTTAGATATCCCTCCTGGAAATGGCGAAGTCATTAAGATAGCAGCAAGCCCTATTCCTCATGCTGAGATTCTTGCTAAGGCAGCAGAGATAATCAAGGACTATGGTTATGAGCTTGACGTTGTTGAATTTGATGATTATGTACAGCCAAATCTGGTAGTTGAATCAGGTGAATTTGACGCAAACTACATGGAGCATGTTCCTTACCTTAACAGCTTTAACGAAGAGCAGGGAACACATCTTGTAAATGCAGGTGGTATCCACTATGAGCCATTTGGTATCTATCCGGGTACAAAGAGCAGTCTTGATGAGATAGCTGACGGCGACAGCATAGCTATTCCAAATGATACAACTAACGAAGCAAGAGCACTTCTTCTGCTTCAGGATAACGGAATCATTACACTTGAAGACGGAGCAGGACTTACAGCAACAGTAAATGATATAAAGGACAATCCTAACAACATTAAGTTTGTAGAGCTTGAGGCTGCACAGGTCGCAAGAGTAGTAGATGAGGTTGAGTTTGTAATCCTTAATGGTAACTATGCACTTGAAGCTGGTTACTCAGTTGGTAAGGATTCCATAGCATATGAAGCAACAGATTCTATCGCTGCAAAGACATATGTAAATATTATTACTGTATATGAAGGAAATGAGAATACAGATAAGATCAAGGCGCTTGTAAGTGTTCTAAGATCAGATGAGATCAAGAAGTTTATAGAGGAAACCTACGACGGAGCAGTTGTATTCTATGAGGAGTAAGGTTTATTAGTTATTTAGTCAGATATATGTATATTTCCTGATATTAGGAGTAAAATGCTACTAAGTCTGGATTTATCAAACAACGTAACGGCTTAGCTTTGAATCGCTGAACAGTTACCAAATAAACAAGAAGGGAGTTGAGGGAGTCTTAGGACTCTCTCAATTTGATAAGTAGATATGAGCATAATAGAGATAAAAAATCTGACCAAAAGATTTGAAGTTGAAGGACATCAGGTACTGGCTCTTGATGACATCAATCTGTCTATTGAGGCGGGAGAAATATATGGAATCATCGGAATGTCCGGTGCAGGAAAGAGTACGCTGGTAAGATCCATAAATTATCTTGAGAAGCCTACAGAGGGAGCTGTTCTTATAGATGGTGTAAATCTGGAAAGCCTGACAAAAAAAGAGCTTAGGTCAAAGCGCAGTCAGATAGGAATGATATTTCAGGGCTTCAATCTTCTGGAACAGAGGAATGTGCTGGGAAATGTCTGTTTTCCGTTGGAGATTACAGGAGTAAAGAAAAATGAGGCAAAGGCTAGAGCGAGAGAGCTGCTCCAGCTTGTCAATCTGGAGGATAAGGAGAGGGCATTTCCCTCCCAGCTTTCCGGTGGACAGAAGCAGAGGGTTGCTATAGCCAGGGCGCTTGCGACAAATCCCAGAATACTTCTATGTGATGAAGCCACAAGTGCTCTGGATCCGCAAACGACTACTTCTATATTAAAGCTGCTTAAAGAGATCAATCAGTCTATGGGTATAACTATAGTTATCATAACTCATCAGATGTCGGTTGTTACCGAGATCTGTCAGAAGGTGGCGATTATCGACAGCGGAAGACTGGTCGAAGAGGGAAGTGTTGAAAAAATATTTGAATCACCGAGCTCTGACGCTGCAAAGGAGCTTATATCAGGTAAGGACATTCGCTTTACACCACTTAAGGAGCTGAATGAGGCAAAAACTATCCGTATAGTATTTGAGCAGAATTCTGCTTACGAACCGGTTATCGCTAATCTGATTCTGAAGTTTCAGGTTCCGGTCAATATCCTGCGCGCTGATACGAAGAATATAAATGGAAAGGCAGTGGGAGAGATGCTGCTGGGACTTCCTGAGGGCGAAGGGGAGGATCAGCAGATTATAAACCATCTTAGAGAAAGCGGACTTTACGTAGATGAGGTGTAGATTTTATCGACAGAAGCGATAACTGAATTACTAAAAAGCATGAGAGGTATGACATGAATGAACAGATTATAAAAATGATTCTTGAAGGAATCAGGGACACTCTTTATATGACACTTGGTTCTGTAATAGTTGGCTATATTATAGGACTTCCCCTGGGGATACTACTATATGTAACAGGGAAAAATGGACTCTCACCTAACGCATTTATCTATAGGATAGGGGACTTTATATGTAACATTATCAGAAGCATTCCTTTTCTGATACTTTTGATACTTCTGATCCCATTTACAAGGCTGGTGGTGGGACAGAGCTATGGCTCTACTGCTACCATAGTGCCACTGGTGATATGTGCTGCTCCATATATAGCAAGAGTTGTGGAGTCATCACTGAATGATGTGGATACCGGAGTTATAGAGGCGGCAAGGTCGATGGGAGCCAGCAATGCTGATATCATCATTAAGGTTCTGCTTCTTGAAGCAAGAACTTCACTTATAACAGGCTTTACCATAACGACAGGACTGCTTCTGGGTTATTCTGCTATGTCGGGCACAGTCGGAGGCGGTGGTCTGGGAGATATAGCTGTCAGATATGGTTACTACAGATGGCAGACTGATATTATGATCATAACAGTTGTGCTTCTGATTATCATTTTCCAGATCATACAGATGATAGGAACCAGGGTATCGATAAAGGTCGATCATAGGAAGAGGAAGGAACAGTAAATATGGATAATGAGGTTTTAATCTCATATTTACCCAGATATATAGATGCCTTCTGGCTCACAGTGAGGATAGGATTTATAGGAATAGCGCTGTCCCTTGTGATAGGTGTGGTGTCGGCATTTTTCAGGTATTTTAAGGTCCCGGTTCTGTCCGGGATATCGGGTTTTTACGTTGAGCTTTTCAGAAATACTCCTTTACTGGTGCAGCTCTTTTTTATATATTTTGGACTTCCGAAGGTGGGGTTTTCTGTTTCGGCAGAGGTGTGCGGAGCGCTGGGACTGGGACTGCTTGGAGGCAGCTATATGAGCGAAGGCTTCAGGAGCGGGCTGGAGGCGGTTTCGGTTTCACAGACAGAAAGTGCAGTGGCGCTTGGAATGACACCGAGGCAGATGTTTCAGCATGTAATACTGCCGGAAGCATTTATACTCAGTATTCCAGCGACGGTGGCGAACGTTATATTTCTCCTGAAGGAAACCAGTGTGTTTTCGGCTATAAGCCTGATGGATCTGATGTTTACCGCAAAGGATCTGATAGGGCTTTATTATAATACTACGGAAGCACTCTTTCTTCTGGTTGTGTTCTATATAGTTATGCTCCTGCCGGTTTCGATAGTAGGAAATGTTATCGAGAAGAAAGTCAGATTCAGGATGTTTGGAGCATAGGCGATGATGTCGTGAAAGGTTAGGGAAGGTCTGAGAATAAGCGCGGGTATTGAAAGAGGTTCAGGTATAGGGTGTTTGGAGTATGAGATATGGGATTTGAAGTATTACTAAAAGGAAATAATCTGGAGAGGCTTCTGCTGGGACTCCTTGTAGCACTGAGGATAAGTCTGATATCGGTAGTTATCAGTATAGTGCTGGGAGTTATCGTTGGAAGTCTGATGACTCTAAAGAATAAAGTGATAAAGGCTGTAACCAGACTCTATCTGGAATTTGTCCGCATCATGCCTCAGATGGTGCTGCTTTTTCTGGTATATTTTGGAACTACAAAGGCACTGGGGATAAATATGTCTGCGGAAACTGCTTCTATAATAGTTTTTTCGTTATGGGGAACCGCAGAAATGTCAGATCTTGTGAGAGGGGCGCTGACAAGTATTCCCGTAATACAGTACGAAAGCAGTGCGGCTCTGGGGATGACTATGACAGATACATATATTCATATCATCATTCCTCAGATAATCAGAAGAATGATCCCTCAGTCTATCAACCTTATAACCAGGATGATAAAAACCACAAGCCTTGTGATGATGATAGGTATAGTTGAGGTTCTGAAGGTGGGGCAGCAGATAATAGAGGCGAATAGAAAAAGCTCGCCCAATGCTGCATTTGGCATATTTCTTACTATATTTATATTATATTTTATAGTCTGCTGGTCTATCAGTCTGGTGTCAAAATATCTGGAGAAAAAGTGGGCAGCGTGAATACTACTGATATATAGTTTTGGGTGAGTTATCCGAAGTATAAAGTTTTGGGCAAATTATCTGGAGTATAAAGTGACGGGTAAATTATCTAGTGAAACAGGAAGAAAGCCGGGAAAGTAAGCAAGGGACCTGAAAACGAGAAAAAGCTGGCTGGACAGAGGGCAAGAAAGGATAAAGAAGCGTAAAAGGACAAACCAAAGAGTAAAAACGGGGAAAGTATGAATCGATGAAAGATTTGGTTTGTAAGTTGAGGTAGGAAACGGGTATCAATATGAAGACAGAAGCAGAAGAAATATTAAAGGTAGAAGGACTAAGTAAGAGCTACGATGAACTGGTGGTTCTTGACAAGATAGATATGAAAGTGAAGCGGGGAGAGGTTGTAGTAATTGTCGGACCTTCCGGATGCGGGAAGAGTACATTTCTCAGATGCCTCAATGCGCTTGAGGAGATACAGGATGGAAGAGTTCTTCTGGATAATGAGACTATCAATCCCTGCAGTGGAAAGCTGAACCATGTCAGGGAAAGAATAGGGATGGTATTTCAGAGCTATGAGCTTTTTCCTCATAAGACGGTTCTGCAGAATATGACACTGGCTCCGATAAAGGTGAAAAAGGTTCCCAAGGCTCAGGCGGAAAAGGAAGCAACGGAGCTTCTGGACAGGGTTGGACTGCTATCTAAAAAAGATAATTATCCAAGACAGCTTTCCGGTGGTCAGAAGCAGAGAGTTGCTATCGTAAGAGCGCTTATGATGCATCCGGAGGTTCTTCTGTTGGATGAGATTACAGCAGCACTTGATCCGGAGATGGTACGTGAGGTTCTGGATGTCGTAATTACGCTTGCGAAGGAAGGACGTACCATGGTCATAGTTACCCATGAGTTATCCTTTGCCAGAGCAGTTGCTGACAGAATGGTTTTTATAGATGGCGGAAAGATAGTAGAGGAAGCAGCACCTGAAGAATTCTTTGAAAATCCGAAAACAGACAGATTAAAAAGATTTCTGGAGTCCTTTGACTATGCAATATAGTAATAAGTATCAGGAATACTATTAAGAAAACCATTCAGTCAAGCATTCGCTTAATCTGTCATATTACTTCCACCTGGCACATTTTCATAGTTGTAAGGGCAGCCTCGTGGCTTTCAGGTGTTACGCCGGCACAGCAACTGCTGTCAACTCTGACAGGTATCTCAGGGAAAAGTGCCTTGATGATAAGTGCGTTGGATACAACACATATATCTGTACATAGTCCAACTATTTCAACCTCTTCAAACTGAAAGCTGTCCCAGCCGGTATAACCAAAGGACGGCTTATCTATGATGAGCGCATCGGAAGTGTCTAAGGCGTCGCGTATCTGCCATCCTGTTGTCCCCTCTATACAGTGAACAACCGGAAGGTGACGTCCCTCATTTGTTTCCATATAATTATCGTGATGAGTATCGCGTGTAAATATGATCTCGTCGCCATTTGCTTTATATTGCTCAATCTTTGACTTTACATTATCAACTATCTGCAGGGCTTCAGCAGTTCCCAGACTTCCGTCAATAAAGTCATTTTGCATGTCTATTACAATAAGTGTTTTTTTCATTTTAGTCTCCCATATAAATACATTAAGAACTATTGGACGATAAGCTACCAAAAATTAAAATAAGATGCGCCCTGCGAAGCAGGAGCATTTATTTCTCATACTATAACATTTCCGGATACATGTGACAAGGTGCCTGTCCCCTTGTCACTTTTTGATTTGTTGCGCTTTTGTTATAGGTGTGTGGTATAGTGTTTCTTGTAGGGGGCAGATAGATGACTGTAGTGTCTCATCTGTTAGTTATAAGTGGTATTAATAATAGGAGAAAAGCTATGCCAAGAAATGAATTAATCAGTTTTAAGAAGGATAAGGATGCTCAGTTTATAGCTCAGTTAGTTATACAGCAAAGAGGAGAAACGGATGATACATTTGCCTTTGATAGTTTTGGTAAGTACACTGCAGCTCTTAGAAAGAAGACTGGAGAGTACGTAGGAGAAAATGATCCTACATATCATCTGGTATCTCAGACTTTGCGCGAGGTAGAAAGTCTTCAGGCTCTGATACTTAGAGCTGCTATATCGCCGTCTCCGAGACAGAAAAGAGATGCGATAATAGATGCGGTGAAGAGTCTCAAGAGATTGCAGAGTATGCAGGAGACTTTAGTGAATAAGAATATATTTATATTTCCGAAGGGAGATAGGGTAAATGGACCGTGGGGTGGTCCCGAATATGTCACAGCTTATGTAACAACAATGGGGCGCTGCAAGGAAGGAGCGGAGCTTCTCGAATCAGGACTCTTTGATGTTAACAATAAGCAGATAGTAGCTGAATTTGATGAGCTGATGGCTGCCCCTTATTTTGATTATAATAATTATAAGGTTAATAAGCAGCCTGTGAGAACTTATATGATGGATCAGGAGGAGTTCGAGAATTATATGAGTTCCAGACCTCAGATTCAGGTGGATGCAAAAGAGAATGTGGGTGGAGGAGATGCAGATAATGTAAATCTTGAAGGCTCCTACGCGGAAAGATATAATCCGGATCCTGCCTATACTTTTGACAAGGAAAAAATCATTGCCCATCAGAAGTCTGTTAAGGAGAAGATAGTAAAGAGTCTTGGTAAGAGCATCGAAAAGAATGATAACTTTGCAAGAGATCTGAATGCATTTATCAATGATCTCAAGAAGTTTCATTATGATGTTCAGGAAAACCCTGATATGGCGGATGAAAAGACCCAATATGTGGACTCACTTCTTAGCCAGAGGAAGATCGAGAGAAGGGATGTGGGAAGAATAGTTCCTGAGTATAAATATACTCTGAAGATGAACCTCCAGAATCCTGAGCCACAGAAATTCCTGGATAGTCTGGTTTACTTTGTTGGTAATATAGAATCATATAATGAAAGCAAGAATCGTGATAAGAACTCAAAACTGGGAGATATAAATGAGGTCTTTTCTAAGGAAGACGGAGAGGGCTTCAGCGAGATTCTCAGTAGTCTTAAGGCGTTCCAGAAGGATCCTCAGATACCGGATACATTCAAAGCTAAGTGCAAGGTCATCCAGAATAAGTTTGAGACTATGGTGGCAAATGCATTTAATGAGCTTGAGGCAGATCCATTTGAAAAATATATTGCTATGAATACAGGTGCATTTAACTTTGGTAAGGGTGAGAATGCTCTGGACGGTGTTGCGAAGGTGACTGCAGCCTATGAGTGGAAGAAGAAAAATGAACGAGTAAATGATCCTGCAAAAAAGGAAGCCTTTGATCCTGCGAAGATTGACAAGCTTGCAGAGGATATGAAGAAGGATCCGGTATTCAGAACCTACTATACGACAAATGATAATGGACAGAAAAAATGGTCAAAGGCGAGTCTTGAGTCTGCTGCAAAAAACAGTACTGAGTGGAATGTTAATAGCCTTATAGATAATCCTTTTGTCAAAGCAACTCTCGCAAATAAGAGAAAAGCTCTTAAGTCACTTCAGGAGCTTGGTTCTATTCTTCCGGATCCGGGAAGCGCAAGTCGAGAATATCACCGTTTTAATGGAATGTTAAAAGGTCTTGGAAGTAAAAACATAGACAGATTGGCTGAAGGCGAGCTTAATTATCTGCTAAAGAATATATTTGATGAAAATGAGAAGTATATGAAGGGACGTAAAAGTGCAAGATTCAAGGATGCCTCCAAGGAGCATTTTGAGGAAACTCTTGATGTACTTAAGATTTATTCAGATCTTAGTGATTACGGAGCGGCGCTTGCCAAGAAGCTGGTCGACAGGACTAACTATGTTCGAAAGCATAGATGGCATGGTATGTGGGAGCAGGACACAGTTACCCTTGAGGGCAGAAGCAACGAGGCAACCAAGAATCGTATAGATGTGCTGATTCATGGTAAGAGACCTGCACCTGTACAGGGGGATGCTCCTAAGCTGTAGGGGATACAGTATTTCAATCCCTAGATAACAGCACATAATGTCAGACTATGTTCCATAACAGCGTAGTTTCCCGAACTGTGATGTGGCAGGGCTGTGAAAAAGGTGTTATGTCCGTATATCAAAAATCTGACATATAAGTCAAAATTTTGACTAGGCGTAATGATGCGCGGGAGGATATAATTGGTAAATTTTAGGAATTTTTAATAAAAAAAGTTTCATAATTGTATAATATTTCCAAAATATTAATTTCTTGAAAAAAGTAGTTGCAAATCAGAAACGCTTGTAATATACTAACGTGGTACTCGGAACTGGGTACCGCGTTTTCGGGCCGCTAGCTCATTTGGTAGAG
>DGRT01000125.1:35573-35831 GCA_002391105.1 Lachnospiraceae bacterium UBA4381
GCAAGGTTTTTGGCCTTTTTATTTTTTGTTTCAAGCATAAAGTAAATGCACCTGATAAGTTACTGATGAACCATCAGGCTCAGCAGCTTATGAGAAGTGTCAGCTTTTCATTATGAATTAAGCAGAAGAATACAATTAAATATGGTATAGTGTTTATAAATTATATTGTCGAAAAGCCAATTTTTTTAAATAATGTGTAGAAAAGGATAATAAAATATAGTACAATAGTTTTAGGTGTTACCACAATTCAATAATCCC
>DGRT01000130.1 GCA_002391105.1 Lachnospiraceae bacterium UBA4381
TTGATAAATGGACTCATAATAAAGCAATTCAGAAATCTGTGGAGAGTTATCGGATAACACCGGAGCAGAAGGAGTATCTTAAAACAATCAAGATAAAGTAGGGGTATGTAGTGGAAAGGCCAGAGTTTGATAGCATCAAGGATTTTGAAGAATTTAATAAATATTACTGGTACCGTGAGGAATTAATCAAGATATGTAAGGCGCACGGACTTAAGGCTGATGGCAGTAAGATTGAATTATATAAAGTGATAGAAGCTTATTTTGCTGGAGAGAAGATACTGCCACAGAGTAAGATAAAGAGGAAGTCTGGAGCCAGTCGAAAGAAGGTTGTAACGGAGCTTACTCTGGATACCGGACTTATAGAATGTGGTTTTACATTTGGCCCGAGATTCAGGGATTTCTTCTCTAAGCAGACAGGAGAAGAAAGATTTAAGTTCAATGTAGATATGGTTGCAACTGCAAAGGCAGTTAAAGAAACGAGTGATGAGTCATTCACACTAGGTGATCTGCTGGATATTTACTACGGGAAGAAGACCTATGCAAAGTATGATAAGTCGATGCTTCAGTGGAACAAATTTTTACATGATTTCTGTGCTGACGAAGCGACTTCAGTTTTTAACGAGCGACTTAAGGCTGCGGCTGCTCTATGGAAAATTGTAAGAGAGTCTGATAAGCCTAAAGAGTATTCCCATGAATTGTTTGAGAAGTATAAAGACGAAATAAACTAGGAGACCTGTATGGGCACATGCTATATCAAATGATGGTTCAAAATATACGGCACTTGGTGTAGGTTTCGTTGAAGACAGGGTGAATACGGTAATTAGAAAAAAAGGTTCTGAAAAAGAAAAAGGCCGAGGAAGGTTAAGCTTTTCCCTCGGCCTCTTATCTGTTTTTGCTTAGAAGATCTGTCCAGGCAGCTTTAGCTTTTTCTTTGGTGGAAAGTCTTTATCGAATTCTTCTACATCCTCATCCTTTACGTAGTATCCATGCGGAGTCTGATAAACCCCAGTGACACCATCAAGGTATCCTGGAATCAGTTCTTTGCATAGAAAGAATGATGAATCAGCATCCTCCGGCAGGTCGTGATATCGTATCCCGAACCTGCTTGCAAAGTCAAAACCACTCTTACCATAGAAGTTGATGTTTCCTTCAAACAGAACTGCACCGAATCCCATTTCTGTAGCCTTTTCCAAAGAATAATCCAGCAAAGCCTTTCCATATCCTTTTCTCTTCAGCTCAGGTGTTATTCCTATAGGCCCCATTGTTAGAACATTAATTACACTTCCGTCGTCAGCTTCGATGATTGTTTTCATGAACATATTTTGTCCAATCAAATCTCCATCCTTCTCCATCACGAAGTCAAGCTCTGGTATAAATGCCGGATCATCCCTGAGAACATGAATCACATAATGCTCAGCACATCCTGGCTTATAAACATTCCAGAATGACTCCCTGACAAGGTTTTCAACTGCTCTGAAATCTCTTTTTTCTTCTAATCTAATTACATAGTCATTTTTATTCAATGTTTTTTACCTCCTGAAAACTTGTGACAAAAAGTTGCTTTTCAGCGGGAGGCTTGTCGATTGTCTGCAAACCTCCCGGTTAGCCCACAATCTCTCGTGTGTTGTACTTTCTCAAACAGCACTCTCCTTAAAATTTTTTTATAATCAAGCCCTAAAGGCTTAATCAGCTTATTTTTTAAATTATAACACAGTGTCCGATAAATATAAAAGAAGGAATGGAATGGAAATATAAAGGAAATATAATGGAAGCAAAATGGAAAAAAGTGTTTGACTTATCGTATTATATAATATATAATGGAAATAAATATAATAGAAATAGGAAAAGAGGAGGCGCGATATGACTGTTGATGAAATGATTAAACTTAAGAAAGAACTTGGTTTCTCGTATCAATATATCTCTGAAAAATCTGGGGTTCCTCTTGGTACTGTTCAGAAGATATTTGGTGGTTTCACTGAAAGTCCAAGATACAGCACGCTTAAAGCTCTCAGCTCTGTATTTGAAGACTTGGATATGGTGATGGAGACTAGTCATTATAATGCAGGTACATCGGCTATAAAAATCGACTCATATGAGAATAAGACATTGGAGGATTATCTTGCTCTACCAGAGGGAACCAGGATAGAACTTATTGATGGTGTTTTCTATGATATGGCGGCACCAACATTTGTACATCAGAGAATAGGCGGGATGATATTTTTTGAATTTGAAAGATTTATAGATGAAAATGGTGGACCTTGTATCCCGTCCATCGCACCTACTGATGTGCAGCTAGATTGTGATGATAAGACTATGGTTCAGCCGGATGTTCTTGTGGTATGTGACAGAGACAAGATTATAAAGGCCCGAGTAGTTGGGGCGCCTGATCTGATAGTAGAGGTTCTTTCGCCAAGCAATTGGTATATGGATGTTATACGAAAGAAGAACAAATACCAAAATGCAGGAGTTAGGGAATATTGGATAGTCCTTCCAGATGATAAGAAAGTACTAGTTTATAATTTTGAAGAATCATCTGATCCTGTAGAATATACATTTGAAGATAAGGTTCCGGTTGCTATCTGGGGTGGCAAATGTGAAGTAGACTTCAAAACTATCTACAGTAAGATAGAGTTTTTGTATGACTAGATGAAAAATGCCAGGGGATATCCCCTGGTATTTTCATATTGACAAAGCTACCGAACGGTAGTATTATACCGAACAAGTGGTAACAAACTTTTGGATTGTTATATCAAAAAGTAGAACATGTTTAGTAATGATGGAAAGGAAAGTTATCATGAATGATAGAAAGAACGAAATAATAAAGGCGACACTTGAGCTTGCTGCAGAAAATGGACTTGGTACTGTTTCCATGCAGCAGATAGCAAGTAAAGTTGGTATCACAAAAGCATCTCTCTATAATCATTTTTCTTCGCGAGATGAAATAGTGGAAGAAATGTATACGGTCCTCAGGGATATGTCAAAAAAGAAGGCTGCCGTGGGTGGTGTGGATTATAACAAGCTGGGACAGGAAGCTTCCATGAAGGATATTCTCATGGGAACGGTCGGCTCTTACCGAAGTATGGTAAATGATCCGGATATGTTTCTTTTCTACAAGGTTATTATGTCTGAAAGAACTATCAATAAGGTGGCGGCAGAGATAATGGCGAAAGAAACTGAAACAATGATAAATGCTACAAAGAGTTTATTCTATGCGCTGGAAGTAAAGAAGATAGCACATTTTGATGATCCGGATGCAGCAGCATTTTCATTTGCCATGGCTGTACACGCAATACTTGATTATGAGTCTGACCTTAAGTTCGCAGGTTTAGATGAAAAGCTGGAAATGATGAGTGGTTATATTGAAGAGTTCTGCAGGATATATGGGAGAGAGGAAAAGGAGAAAACAAAATGAGCAAAGAGACTGGTAAAAAGAAACTGATCAACTGGCTGGGACTTATAGGAATAATTCAACTGCTTTCATATACGGCGGCAATTGTATTTTCTCCAAGTGCATTTCCCGGGTATGACTGGAAATCTATGGCTGCCAGCGACCTATCTGCAATGGATGCTCCTTCAAGAATGCTATGGGATCAGTTGTCTGCTTTTTACAATGTTGGAAGTGTTGTGTGTGCCACATGCGTGTCGATATATGTTTCCGATAAGAAGGTATCGACGAAGCTGTTTAGACTTGGAATTTATCTATTCACTATCATGAACTGGATATCCAATGTTGGGTACAAGATGTTTCCTCTCAGTGATTCGGGTAAGAATATAGCAGGCTTCCAGGAGATAATGCACATGGTAATAACTGCTGCCGTAGTACTACTTTCAATCGTGTCCCTTGTTCTTTTGATAATAGCCGGATGCAAGAGGAAAGAAATGAGAGGTATCGGAATATGGGCGATAATTGCTCTTATACTTATGTTTGCCGGTGCCATCGGAAGTGGTGCGGTGCCGAAGGAGTACTTTGGCATCTTCGAAAGATTTAGTACATTTTCAGCGGTTGGTTTTAATGCTGTTCTGGGTGTGTATCTATACATACCACTTGACGAAGGTTGTTAAGTGGTATATATTATAGATGTGAGTTAAATGTATCTAACCAATGTTACAAGGATTGGTAATAAAATGAGTGGAACAGTATCAACAATCATTATAGTAGTAATTCTGGTGGTAATTCTTTTCTTTGCTGTAAAAAATTCCATTCCTCATTTTAGGGGAGAAGGAGGATGCTGTGGAGGCTCAGGAAAAGAAAAGCTTATAAAACCTAAAAAGCTGGAAAATGTAACTGCAACGAAGATTATGAAGATTGAGGGAATGAGATGTGAAAACTGTTATCGCAGAGTCCAAAATGCACTAAATTACATAGATGGAGTGAATGCCAGGGTGTATGGAGAGAAAGCCGAGGCTGTAGTAAAGCTGGGAAGGGATATTGATGATAGTGAGATAAAGAAAGCAGTTACAGATCTGGGCTACAAAGTCTCTTCGTATAACTAAGAAAAGTGTTGCAGAGATTGCTGAAATTACAGATAAAACAAAAAATTGTGCATCTTACAGTGAAAAAATGCATCTTACATTCC
>DGRT01000172.1 GCA_002391105.1 Lachnospiraceae bacterium UBA4381
CATACTTCTCATTCTTATAAGCAGCTATGATTCCTCTGGAAGAATTGATAATAGCTCCCAGTCCATCCTCATTAAAGAATCCTGCCAGATCCTTACCTGAACCACCCTGAGCTCCATAGCCGGGAACGAGTATGTAGCTCTTTGGCATAAGCTTTCTGAGGCGTGCTCCCATCTCAGGATAGGTTGCACCTACAACAGCACCAACATTACTGTAATCACCATCCATGCTGTCCTCACCCCACTCAGAAACCTTATCTGCAACTATCTCATAGAGCGGTCTGCCATCTACTTCTCTATCCTGAAATTCGCCCGAAGAAGGATTAGACGTCTTAACAAGAACAAATATTCCTCTATCATTCTCATTACATATATCAATAAATGGCTTAACTCCATCAGAACCGAGATATGGATTGACTGTAACTATATCTTCATCAAAAGGCTTTATCTCACTGTCACCCAGCTTCACGCTTCCTATATGACCAACCGCATAAGCAGCCGAAGTAGAACCTATATCACCTCTTTTTATATCACCTATAACCACCAGTCCCTTCTCATGCGCAAGCTCAACAGTTTTCTTATATGCCATAAGTCCGGGAATTCCAAACTGTTCATACATGGCAATCTGCGGCTTTACGGCAGGAACGAGATCATATACAGCCTCAATAAGACCAGCATTATATTCATAAACGGCTTCAGAAACAGCCTCAAGTGTATATCCCATTTCTTTATAATATTTATCAAGTATGTGGGCAGGAATAAATGAAAGCTGTGGATCAAGACCTACAACTACCGGTGAATTCTTAGACTTTATTCCGGATATAAGCTTACTTATCATATTTATCAATCTCCTTAATCATTATTATGTTATACGCTCATGCATAACAAGGGTAGTGTATCATAAGTAAAGCTTTTTCTCAAGTTCTCTCCTCTTCGCTCTGGAAATATAAATATATTCACTTTCTCCGGACAGATATACCCTGTCATCACGAACAGCACTTACGAAGCTTATATTAATAACATCATTTCGATTGACTGCGAAAAATCCGGGAAGACTATTATCCTTTGTTACCCGTTTCCCCAAAAGCGCACTATATTCCTCCTCATGGTCTTCAAATATGAAAATGTATTTTTTCGCATACCTTTCATATCTTACAAGCCTTCTCAGATTTATGATTCTTAACCCATTTTTATACTGAATAGTCTGATAGGAACTTTGGGAATCTATAAATTCAAGAATTCTCTCCACAGCGCATAACAGCTCGTCGATTTTATCTATATCATACTTCTGAGCTTCAATCATTGCCATACCCCTTTCTTAACCATAATAAAGATATAATCATCCGCAGGACATGAATAATTACAATCATTTTATGGTCAATTCGCCTTAATGAATATGACTATCTTCATACCCAATATATCTCCCCAGTTATAGATATATAAGAAATAACATTTAACTGTCGTCACGGATATGGCTTCCCGCAAAAAATGCACCAGGTATTATAAACCCGGTGCACTTTATCACTAATAATTTTTAATTATACATAAAGCATTATCCCTCAGGTGGTGTTTCAGGTGGTGTTTCTGGCGGTGCTTCTACAGGAGCCTCTGTCGGTGCTTCCGTTGGTGCCTCCGTCGGCGCTTCCGTTGGTGGTGCCTCTGTCGGCGCTTCCGTTGGTGCCTCCGTCGGTGCTTCTGTATCTGTCGGCTCGCCTGTCGCATAGAAATATGCATATATAGTATGAGCTTCAGTAACATTATTAAATGTATATTGTCCCACAGCTCCTACACTGACATCATCTACTGTAACATCATAGATTGCATATCCGGCTGAAGGTGTAATATAAAATGTAACACTAGAACCTGATTCAACAGTTTCCGAAGGCGATATCGAACCACCTGTATCTGCCCAGGATGATATTTCAACAGGATTCAGAATAGCTGTATGTATGTCACAAGGTGTATAGAATACACTGTCGTCATATGCAAAGTCAGCCCCAATCAGAATCCTCTTTCCATCATCATCGTAGGTTACACTATATTCAACAGTCTCCGGACATGTATTAGTTGCAATCTTATGAGACTCTGTACAAAGAATAAGCTTTGTGAGATGTCCCTTACAGGTCTTGGTTGGAATATTCTCCTTATCAATAAAATCCGTACATGTAGGACATCCACTTACAGGAAGAAGTCCTGTAATCTTACAGAGTGCAACCTTTTCAAGTCCTTCAGGCTGAGTCCAGTCAGTTTCAGTATCCTGATTCTCCAGTATGGCTATATCATCCATAATATCACGCCACATAGCCTTGTGTTCAGTAGTATCAAATCTCACATTTGAATCATATCCAAACCATACCGAACATGTATAATACGGTGACATACCACAAAGCCAGAGGTCGTACTGATTAGAGGTTGTTCCTGTCTTTCCGGCACATTTAACACCGGTTGTCATTTTCGCCTTAGTACCTGTACCTGAAGTAAGACAATCCTTCATACCCTCTATAAGCTGATAAGCTGTCGTCTGCTTGCAGAATCTATGTGATCTGTCCTTAGGATCTCTGTTATCAATAACCAGATTACCGTCATGGTCATATACTCTGTCATAGAATACAGGCTTTACATAGTTACCCATATTTGCTATTCCGGCATAAGCTGCTGTTATCTCAAGATTAGTTATACCATAAGTAAGACCACCAAGGGCAGTAGCCTGCTGTATATCGGAACATACACCGGCACTATTGATTTCTTTATCGACAAGAGTTGTAAAGCCCTCATCAAGAAGATAATCATACGCAACCTGCGGAGTAACAGCAGTAATAGCCTGCACCGCAATAATATTCATGGAGTCCTTGATTGCCTCTCTGATAGAACCGGTTCCTCTGTAACCACTATACCAGTTTCTAACCGGAACACCATTTGCAAACTCATAAGGCTTATCCTCAAAGCTGCTCGCCAGTCCCCCCTGAGTATCGATAAATGGAAGAAATGCAGCAAGCACCTTGAAGCAGGAACCGGGCTGACGCATAGCATTTGTCGCTCTGTCAAAACCAAGATTCTCTGTCTTTTCTCCTCTTCCGCCGCCAATAGCTCTTACATATCCTGTTGACTGCTGGATAACAGAAACTGATGCCTGAGGCTGAATAGCGGTTTTAAATTCTTCATTCAGGAAGGTAGCACCGGTTTCATCTAGCATGGCATCCTTATAGGTATCCGCTGCCGCACGGGCATCCTCCTCCGAAGGATATATATTGTTATACTTTGAGTTCTCAGTCAGCTTTCTGTAGTATGTAAGAAGTGTATTTGTATCATAGTTATATGTTGTTACTCCGTCTCCTCCCAGAAGAGTCAGCTTATAATTAAGCGCAACAGACGAGGAGGCAGGATAATATACCGGATCATTTATACGCTTATCAACTATTTCCTGTATAGCATAGTCCTGAACGGAATATACACTATAGCCTCCTGTATATATCTCATCATAGGCTTCTGCCTCGGACATCCCATACATTTCCTCAAAATCCTTGACAAGAGCTCTCATCAGATCATCTGTATAGTAGGAATTGTACTTAAAATTCTCATCATTAGTTTTCTTTATTTCCAGTATCCTGCTATATACATCATCATTCTTGGCAGTATCATACTCTTCCTTAGTTATATAACCAAGATCAAGCATTTTTTTCAGAACAGTAACTCTTCTGTCATCATTTTTTTCAGGAAACCTTATAGGATCAAAGGAGTAAGGATTCTTGGTTATACCAGCTATCAGTGCCATCTCGGAAAGTGTCAGGTCACCAATCGACTTATCAAAATATCTGTTTGCAGCAGCTTCAACTCCATTAACACCCTGTCCCAGGTAAATGGTATTGAGATAATATTCAATAAGCTGCTGTTTGGTATATAGCTTCTCCAGGTCCATCGCAAGATACTGCTCCTGAACCTTTCTTTCTATCTTCTGAAGATTGGTTGTCTCGCCCATACCAACATTAAATACCTGGTTTTTAATGAGCTGCTGTGTGATAGTGGATGCACCCTCATTAAAGTTTCTGGCAGCTATATCTCTCACAAGAGCACGGAAGATACCACGGACATCAATACCGTTATGCGTCCAGAATCTCTCGTCCTCTATAGCTACAAATGCGTTTATGAGCTGTTCAGGCATATCATCATAATATACATAAATACGGTTGGAATTAATGGTTGAAAGTGTATTCCTTTCATTTCCTTCCTGATCATAGATAACTGTTTTAAAGCCCTTCGGTTTAATACTTATGGTAGAAATATCAGGAGCATCATCCAGTATTCCCTTCATCATACCAAAACCGGCTCCTGCAAGTACCAGAACAACCAGCACAAATAATGCCAGCAGTATCTTAAATCCCCCGGTAAAAAGCTTTCTTTCCAGTCTCTGGGTTTTGGCCACCAGCTTTTTCTGTTTTTTCTTTACGTTTTCTTTACTGAAGTTCAATATAATGCGCCTCCACTATCGTTTCTGAAACACCTTTCTGGCTACAGCCACAAACTGTTCATTATTCTTCGTCTGAGCAAAAAGCTTAAGCAGATCCTCAGTCACGTCTTCAGCCTTTAGATTATGGAATCTTCTATGTATTATATCAATTATCTCACTTTCGTCAACTGTGAGAAGAAGATCATCCTTTCTTGTTCCGGACTTGGATATATCAATCGCTGGGAAAACTCTTTTTTCCTGAAGATTCCTGTCCAGTACAAGCTCCATATTACCCGTACCCTTGAATTCTTCAAATACAACATCATCCATACGGCTTCCGGTATCTATAAGTGCCGTTGCAAGTATAGTAAGAGATCCCCCTTCTCTCATATTACGAGCTGCACCAAAGAATTTTTTCGGCATATGAAGTGCCGCCGGATCAAGTCCTCCGGAAAGTGTTCTTCCACTGGGAGCAACCGTCAGATTATAAGCGCGGGCAAGTCTTGTAATAGAGTCAACCAGAATAACCACATCCTGACCGCTTTCGACCAGTCTCTTAGCACGTTCTATAACCATTTCCGAAACTCTTTTATGATGCTCCGGCAATTCATCAAAGGTCGAGTATATAACCTCGGCATTATCGCTTTCAATGGATTCCTTAATATCAGTAACCTCTTCAGGTCTTTCATCTATAAGCAGAACTATTACATTCATTTCAGGGTTTGCGGTACTTATTCTTTTGGCAATCTGCTTAAGAAGTGTAGTCTTACCGGCCTTAGGCGGAGATACTATCATTCCACGCTGCCCTTTTCCGATAGGACTGAACAGATCAACTATTCTAAGAGATACAGGAGCTCCCGTATAATCCAGATGAATTCTCTCATTCGGAAATACAGGCGTCATCTCTTCGAATTTTTTGCGCTTTATGATTTCAGATGGAGAATAGCCATTTACAGAATCAATATATAAAAGCGCACTGAATTTTTCGTTAGGGTTCGCCTTACGTCTGATCGGTCCTCTGACTATATCTCCGGTACGAAGTCTGAACTTTCTGATCTGGGACGGAGAAACATATATATCCTTTTCACCGGGCATATAATTATCACTTCTGATGAAACCATATCCATCTGCCATTACCTCAAGTATGCCCTCAGCAACCTCATTTGGCGAATTCTTTTTGGCGCCCTCCGATGAAGCATCTATTTCATCAGCCTCATCAATATCGTCTATGTCTTCTGTTACAGCTCCCTCGGCAGAAGACTCAATATATGAAGCATCAGCATTATTAACAAACTCTGAACCACGATCTTTTTCAGCCTGCGCATCTGCAGCTTTTTCTGACACATCAGAACCGGAATGACTGTCAGCCATCTCACTCCCGGCCTCTTCTTCTTTTATCTTTCCTTTTGCTTTACTGTCTTCTGTTTTCCTGTTTTCCGGCTTTTTATCTGTTATTTTCTTATCTTCTGCTTTTTTGTCAGCTTCTTTTTTCTTGTCCCCCTTTCTTTTGGGAGATATCTTTACTGTATCCGGGCCCTTTCCGGCATCAGATCCGGTTTCATTATTATCCCCGGTATTTTTCCCGGATTCCTTTTTTGAACCTTTTGCAGAGCTTTTCCCGGATTTTTTTTCAGAATTTTTCCCGGATTCTTTTCCTGAAACATTAACGGATTTTTTTCCGGTACTCTTGTCAGCGCTTCCTTCAGCTTTTTTTCCTGTACTTTTATCAGCTTTATTCTCTGACTTTGTTTCAGTTTCTTCAGACTGTGATGCTTTCCCTGCTTTCATCATATCAATATTTGTAAGCAGTTCTACCAGCTCAGCCTTTTTTATAGAGGATATGTTTCTTATACCTCTCTCTTCAGCAATCTTTTTAAGTTCTGAAAGCAGCATCTTATTATAATTCATTCCGTACCTCACTTTTTTATTATAGCGATTTATTGCATCTAAACAGTAAACTGAAATATTACCCTGATTTTATCTATTGCAAATTGCAGACAACAGGCGTATTCTATTCCTACATCAATATTAAAACATATAACATTTTCAGAGAAACTCTTATGATTTCTCAGCATTTATAACTTATATGCATACTACCTTGGGGGAAAAATGGAAACTCAAAATCTTCTTATATATAAACTAATGATTCTATATATGCTTGATAGAATCGAAGATTATACACTAACTAATACACAAATAAATAATTTTATAATTGATAAAGGTTATGGGGATTCTTTTAAGATTCACGAAGCACTTAGCGAGCTTATCGATAAAGACTTTATTACTGTCACAACCATTCGTGATATAAATCATTACCAGATAACTGATTCCGGTGAAAATGCGCTTCTTTATTTTGAGAACCGGCTTTCCAATAATATTAAACAGGAAATCAGAGATTATTTCAAGACCGAAAAGATAAATCTGAAAAAAGAATCTGAAATTATAGCTGATTACACCATAAACGGTGGTGAATATGTTGTTGACTGTATCATCCGCGAAAGACGTGATACTCTCCTCGATATAAAAATAAATGTACCCTCAAAGGATCTTGCAAGAGCAATTTGTGACAACTGGCGCACAAAGAGTACAGATATATACCAATATTTAGTAAGCCAGCTTATGTAAACCACTTGTGTCAGTTCAGTCATTCTTAACCAGATAATTTGATATTTCCATAAGAAGTTCATCCCTGCCCGCCTTGGTTTCTGCGGAATACGGGATGATTTTTATATCTTCCTGCTTTACGCCCAGAGTATCTCTAACGAGCTTTAATTGCTTATCCTTCTGACTTCTCTTAATCTTATCCAGTTTTGTTGCCACTACAACCATATCAAGACCGCTCGCTCTGACCCACTCATACATCTGAATATCATCTTTGGTAGGACCGATCCTTATATCAACCAAAAGAACCACCAGCTTGATACTGTCCCTCGTAGTAAGATATCTTTCTATCATTTTCCCCCACTTAGCCCTGGTCTCCTGTGAGGTTTTTGCATATCCATAACCCGGAAGATCAACAAGGAAGAATTCCTCATTTACTTTATAGAAATTAATCGTTACAGTCTTGCCGGGACTTGATGAAGTCCTGGCAAGATTCTTACGATTAAGTAAAGAATTTATAAGAGATGATTTACCCACATTAGATCTTCCGGCAAAAACAAGCTCCGGAAGCTCCTCTGGGGGAAGCTTTGAGGTTATTCCATAAACCCCGTCAAGCTGTGCATTTTTTATCTTCATGTATTTCCCTTTACTCAGTTATCGGATCACTGTTACCAAGTATAGAATCTTTTGTAATAGTAACCTTGTGAATATCTTCATTTGAAGGAATCTCATACATTACATCAGTCATTGATGTCTCAAGTATAGCTCTAAGTCCTCTTGCACCGGTAGCTCTCGCCATAGCCTCCCTGGCTACCTCTCTAAGAGCATCTTCCTCGAACTCAAGCTCTACATTATCATATTCAAAAAGCTTCTTGTACTGCTTAACAATAGATGATTTTGGCTTAGTAAGGATACTAACAAGAGTTTCCTCATCTAATTGATCAAGGGTTACTACAACAGGAACACGACCTACAAACTCCGGAATAAGTCCAAACTTTACCAGATCCTGAGGCTGAACCTTCTTAAGAAGCTCCGAATCTACTATTCCTGTCTCTGTCTGAATGTCAGCATTGAAACCGATAGACTTCTTACCAACACGATTCTCTATAACCTTATCCAGACCATCAAATGCACCACCGCAGATAAAGAGTATATTGGTAGTATCTATCTGAATAAATTCCTGTTGAGGATGCTTACGTCCACCCTGAGGCGGAACAGAAGCAACAGTTCCTTCAACTATCTTAAGAAGCGCCTGCTGCACTCCTTCTCCGGAAACATCTCTGGTTATAGAAACATTCTCGGATTTCTTGGAAATCTTATCTATCTCGTCTATATATACAATTCCTCTTTCTGCTCTATCTACATCGTAGTCAGCAGCCTGTATAAGCTTGAGCAGAATATTTTCTACATCTTCACCAACATAACCTGCCTCAGTAAGAGTTGTTGCATCAGCTATTGCAAATGGAACATTGAGCATCTTTGCAAGAGTCTGTGCCATATAAGTCTTACCGGAACCTGTAGGACCCACCATAAGAATATTACTCTTCTGCAGCTCCACATCAAAATCTTTTCCGGCAAGAACCCTCTTATAATGATTATAGACAGCAACGGCAAGAGCTTTTTTTGCAGCATCCTGTCCGATTACATAATCATCCAGAAAAGCCTTTATTTCTTTAGGCTTCGGAAGATTCAGTTCTCCATCTGTATCCTCAAGATCCTTCAGGCTTTCTTCTATGATGTCAGAACAGATTTCTATACATTCATCACATATATAAACCCCCGGACCGGCAATCATCTTTCTGACCTGATTAGAATTCTTGCCGCAAAAAGAGCACTTAACCTTATTATTATCTTCGTTTCGGGTTGCCATATCTCTCTCCTGAAAATGACGGAATATCCGTCTTATTATAATTACTTACGATTTTCGACAACCTTATCAATAAGACCATACTCAAGAGCCTCATTTGCTGTCATCCAGTTATCTCTTTCACAGTCTGCATAAACTGTTTCATAATCCTTACCGGCATTTTCAGCCATGATCTTGATAAGGTTCTTCTTAATACGAAGCATATGCTCCACCTGGATTTCCATATCAGTTGCCTGACCCTGTGCACCACCAAGAGGCTGATGTATCATAATCTCAGCATTTGGAAGAGCAAATCTCTTGCCCTTGGCACCACCTGAAAGCAGGAATGCTCCCATAGATGCCGCCATACCAACACATATAGTTGAAACATCGCACTTGATGTAGTTCATAGTGTCATATATTGCCATTCCGGCAGTTACTGAACCTCCTGGGCTGTTAATATAAAGATTGATATCCTTATTGGAATCCTCAGACTCAAGGAACAGAAGCTGTGCTACAACCAGACTGGCAGTAACATCATTTACTTCATCTCCCAGGAATATGATCCTTTCCTTCAGAAGTCTGGAATAAATATCATAAGCTCTTTCACCACGATTAGTGGTCTCAATGACTGTAGGTACTAATGCCATATTAAACCTCCTTTGCCATATCGCGAATATATTCAGAAGCCTTCAGCATTCTGATATCTGCCTTCATGCTCTCAGCATGATCGCCACTTACTATCTCCTTTATCTTATCTACTTCCATATTGTACTGCTTAGCCATCTTCTCGTACTCAGCCTCAACATCCTCTTCTGTAACCTCAAAGTTCTGAGCATCTGCCACAGCCTCTACGATAAGACTTCTCTTGATCTGCTTCTCAGCCTCAGGACGAACCTGTTCAAGCATCTCTTCTCTTGTTGACTTGGTCATATTGAGATACTGATTTAAGTCCATTCCCTGATACTGAAGCTGCTGAGCGAAGTTATCAAGCATCTTCTCCTGCTGATATCTGATCATTGGTTCAGGAAGCTCAACCTCTGACATCTCCACAAGCTTATCTACAGCTCTTTCCTCACGAATACGCTTAGCAGAGTTCTGCTTTCTCTCTTCCAATCTCTTTCTGACATCAGCCTTATACTCATCAACAGTCTCAAAATCAGTTGCATCTGAAACATACTCATCGTCAAGCTCAGGAACATTGTTGCACTTAAGTCCAAGAAGCTCACACTTAAATACAGCTTCCTTGCCGGCAAGATCTTTAGCATTGTAATTCTCAGGGAAGGTTACATTTACATCAAAGCTGTCTCCTACCTCGTGACCAATGATCTGATCTTCAAAACCAGGTATAAATGTACCTGAACCAAGTGTAAGATCATAATTCTCGCCCTTGCCGCCTTCAAATGCTTCGCCATCAACAAAGCCTTCAAAATTAATAGTTGCTATATCATCAGCAGCCGCAGCTCTGTCTGTAACATCTTCTCTGGTAGCATTCTTCTTAAGATCAGAATTAATCTCTGTCTCAACATCCTCATCTGTAACCTCTGTATCTACCTTCTCGATCTCAAGCTGAGACAGATCACCAAGCTTTACAGGTGGCTTGGTAGCAACCTTTGCCTTATATATAAAATCCTTACCCTTTTCCATCTGGCTTACAGATATTTCAGGATTAGATACTATTTCAAGCTCGATATCCTTTATCTCATTAAAATAAGTCTTGTTAATAAGATCATTTGCAGCATCCTCATAGAATACAGCCGGTCCATAAACCTTCTCGATAAACTGCATAGGAACCTTTCCCTTACGGAATCCATCAAAAGTAAATCTTGACTTTGTCTTGTTATAGACATCAACACATGCCTTTTTAAAATCCTCAGCAGGTACTGTAATGGTAATCTCTGCCATATTTCCTTCAAGCTTTTCGAAAGTATTACTCATTTTATTATCCTCCCTTTGACATACTCATATATATGTATGTCGATATTTATTTCATAAACTATTATTGTTCCATAAAACCCTGATATGAAAATGCATTCAAAAAACACCGGTCTAATGGCACTAACCGCTAGATTATACCACAAGACTTATTCACCGTCCAGCTTATTTCTTTATATATACTGACAAAATCTTTATGAATCAAAGAACTGACGTCCATCATCCGTTACCAGTCTGTCAGACTTAGGATATTCATATATCTCAGGATTATCTATGTTATCTGCAAGATAAGCAGCAAATCTTCCTGCATACCATTTTGCCATATTAAGATTATGCATCAAGTAATTACCACAGTTAACCGGCAAAGCTCCGGGAACCTCCTCAGCCTCTTCTACTGATCTAAAGGCTCTGAGAAGCAGATCAGAGATTTCATCAGGCTTACGATTTCCCTTAAGGATAAGATAAAATCCTGTCAGGCAGCCCATAGGTCCCCAATAGATAACCTGATCCTTCCACTCCGGGTCATTTCTAAGATATGTAGCGATAAGATGCTCCAGTGAATGCATGGCAGCCACATCGATAGCAGGCTCTGTATTAGGTCTTGTTACTCTTACATCATAGGTTGTAACAAGCTGATCTCCAAGAGTATCTATTCTGCTGGTAAAGATACCCGGAACAATCTTTGTATGGTCAACGGAAAAGCTTGGAATTAGATCCATGTCTGTATCTCCTTTCGATTCTGTTATATGTTAGTTCAGGTTCTGTAGAACGCTGACATAATCTATTTAGCGCATCTATAGTTCAAAGTCAATTACCTGATAGTATAATTCTAATAATTTATTTCTTCTATTAGTACAATCCATTAGTTAGTACAATCTATTAGTGCTATCTATATATTATAAGAAGCTATTCCTTCGAGTGCTGATGCTATACATTCGATTTTAATCTATCAATCTGATAATCTCTGTGATGATTTTAGTTTCATTCTCGATTGCAAGCTTCTGAAATGAAGGATAATCCATTTCAGCACTATCATCCGCTTTATCGGAAATGGATCTGATAACAAGATAAGGCACTTTGCTGAGCCAGGCTGTATGAGCTATAGCTGCCCCTTCCATTTCAGTGCACATTCCACCGAAGCTGGCAACTATATCATCCTTAACTTTTTTATCAGATATAAACTGATCACCTGATACAACCCTTCCCTCAAAAACTTTTACTTCACTGCACACCCTTCGACACGCCTCAAGAGCGATACCTCTCAGCTCTTCATCTGCCGGATAGATACTCACTTCCTGATCAGGGCATACTCCTTTCTCGTAACCAAGTCCTGTAACATCCATATCATGCTCAAGCGCATCAGTTGATAAAACTATATCACCTATATCTATTCTGTTATCAAGGCTTCCTGCAATTCCTGTATTAATGATACCTCTTACCTTAAATACAGCTATAAGTATCTCTGCAGCCACAGCCGCATTAACCTTTCCGATGCCGGAAGTCACAAGGGTAAGCTCATGTCCAAAAAGACGCCCCTGATAGAATTCCATTCCTGCAATTTTCTGAACAGTAACATCACTTCCCTCGCTTTGCATAAGGCCTTTTAGTTCCGTGATTTCCTTTTCCATCGCCGCAATTATACCAAGCATTTCATACCTCCTTCTATGAATCGTTTTTACATTACTTAATAATATTAAAAAGTAGTGGCATAATTTTTAATATAGAGTTATAATATTTAAGATTTTCATCAAAAAATCATAATATATTTAAGTGAGGTTCCAATCATGGATAAAATTGATAAAATAGATATAAAGATCCTGTCACTTCTGCAGGAAAATGCCAGATATCCCCTTAAGGTTCTTGCCGAAAAAGTTTTTTTATCTTCCCCGGCAGTTTCGGCCAGAATAGAAAGACTTGAGAAACAGGGTTATATTAGCGGCTATCATGCATCGGTAAGTCCGCTTGCACTCGGCTTTCATATAACGGCCTTCATCAATCTTACCCTTGAACCACACCAGAAGGTTGACTTCTATCCTTTTATAGAAGCATGTCCAAATGTTCTTGAATGTAATTGTGTGACCGGAAACTATTCCATGCTCATAAAAGTATGTTTCCCCAGCACCCAGGAGCTGGATCATTTTATTAATCAGCTTCAGACCTTCGGTAAGACAGAAACCCAGATAGTATTCTCCACTCCTGTAGAGCCAAGAGGAATCGATGTAGGTTCTCTTGTAAGCGCACAGGATAAAAATGAAGATATCTAATAAAAAGCGCACGGAATCACTCCGTGCGCTTTAATCACATAGGATTAATTCTCTTGCATGATATATTAAATCATTTTATATGTCAAGCACCTTCATAACCTGTTATTCCACATTCTTAAGCGCATCGCTCATAGGAATCCTCTTTATTCTTCCATAATCTATGAACATCACTATAAGATATGCTATAAATACAAAGACAAACATTTTGACATATCCGACCGGTGTTATCAGGAATGAGAACCAGCCCTCCATCTTCATCAGATAGTTTATAAAAAATATTCTCATAACAGCATGTCCCACTACTATTCCCAGAAGACATGATATTATAACAACAATTGTTGTTGATGTCATATACAGGGAACTGATTTCCTTATTCTCATATCCAAGTATCTTAACCATCGAGATAGCATTTTCATTTTTCTCTATAATAATCTTAGTCAGAAGATATATCAGAATCACCGACAGAATCACACATACATACTGAAATATCTTCATATATCCGCCTATGGAATGATCAAGCTGTCTGGATATCTTAAGTACATCATCCTCCGTTATAGTCGTCGCTATATATTTATCATCTATACCTTCAATTTCTTCATCAGCCATATAACCGGTGAAGTAATCCTCATCCTCACCAAACACCTTTCTGTAATTGCTTATAGGCATAAACACCGTTAGACCGCCCGAATAGTCCTTTATTCCTATAGCCTTTAGTGCATATGTCTCTTTATCGTATTTTTCAGAAAGCGTAAAGCTGTCGCCCACATTTATTCCATATTTTTCAGAAAATGAGGATGATATATATACTTCCCCTTCTGCCATATCATTCGGAATGATTATGTAACTGCTGTTCTTCTCAGCGCCATAAACTGAAATAGTTTCCTTATGTTCATCAGTAATATACTCCAGACTCTTCATCGCAAACTTTTCAGCCGATGCAGTAGTCGTCTCAACAGTTTTTCCATCGTCATCCTCGGTTGTTTTGAGAACCGTCTGATACTTCGCGAACATCATATCTGTCACTTTAGACTGATAGCTATTCAGCGAATCCGGGAAACCAACAGACATAGCCATCATTATCATAACAAATGCTATTCCTACTACAAGCACCAGATAATTCGGAATATTCTGAAGAAGTATCCTGGTTCTGAAGCGACTCAGAAAGCTCCAGCGAGGAAGCCTTACAGCCTTTTTCCTCTTTGTTCTCTTCAAGTCATGTCTGAGAAACTTTAGCGGTGAAAGCTTCATCATCCTGACTATAACAAACAGATTGATAATAAACATAAGAAACACCGGTATGATAGTTGTTCTTATAAATGCATCTGATGACCAGTAGGTCTGATAAGTTGGCAGACTATAGCTGTTATAATACATCGCTATAACAACCTTTTTAAGCAAAGTATATCCAAGTATATTACCTATGATAGCGGCCAGAAGTGTAACCATAACCGGCATAGTCATATAATGTACTATAAGCTCTTTTTTCGTATAACCTGATGCCCTCAGAGTACCAATAACAGAAGCCTCCTTTGTTATAGTATTACTGATTGTTATAGCAAAGATAAATGCAAGCACCGCCACCAGGATATATAACATTATTCCTGCCATGGCTTTATCTCCGCCCATATCATTAGTTGCAAAATGTATTGCCTGATTAGCATAGTTTGGAAGATAATTCTCTATCTCCATTTCATTCACTACAGTTTCAGATACAAGAGAACTCATAACATTTTCTGACATAGCCTTTTCTTCTATATCATCCTCAGGCTTATCCTTATATATCCAGGCGTAATTGTAATGTATATTCTTATGAAGTCTGTCGAAGCCCTCCTTAGTAACCATAGCCACATCAAAGTTTATCGCATCAAACATCGAGTCAGTCGGTTTCTCATATAATGTACTGTAATTAACCAGCGCTATAAATGCTGTAATCTTATATTCTTCTCCTCCAACTGTAATGATATCGCCAATCTTCAGCTTCACATTCGCAGCATGCATTCGATCGATTGCTATCTCGTGATCACTCGCCGGCATGGTTCCCTCATGAATACTATACAGGTCCACATCTGTCCTATCCATAAATACACGGATATTTGCTTCCTTTTCGCCATCTCCATTTCTGTCTTCCGTAGTATCCTTATAAAAGTTCTCAAATATTGTTATAGGAACAGCCTCATAGTCCGGATTATCCAGATCATACTTTTCAGCCGCCTTCTCATATTCTTCATCTACTGTCTTTCTGACTTCCTCGTACGCTTCCTCCCTTGCCTCATCCAGTGTCCTCTGATATTCATCACCATTCATAAAGTCATCGTAGGCTTCCTCGTACGCTTCATCATAGTATTCCTCTATTGCCTTATCCAGATTCTCATCAACAATTTTCTGGATCATTTCCTCCTTTTCCGCATCACTGACTGTAACTCCCATAGCCTCATACTGCTGAATCTGCGACTGTACGCCTTCGGACGCCTGTGTCCTTACCTCTTCTTCTATAGCAGACTTTACCGCTTTCTCTATCTCGCCGGGTACCGCCTCATTTACAGCCTTTTCCACTTCCTTGTCAGCTTCCTTATAACCTTTCTCCAGAAAAAACTGTTTTACGTCCGCCTTTTCCCCTTTCTCCAGTGAGGCAAGCATTTTTTCATCCGCTTTTTTATTCAGTTCAAAACAGCCATCCTCGAGAATATACTCTGTCTTCTTATTCTCAGCAGAAGTCAGCATACTATTATTTGCAACATACATTCCGGATATAAATCCTATCATTATTATTAGAAATAATGCTATTACAACATACTTATGCCATTCTCCCAGAAGTTCTCTAGGTACACGTTTTCTGAGAGGATTTGATATCTTCTTCAAGTTAAAGTCCTCCTTACAATACCCTTACCAGTCAAGATCTGTTGCCGATATCTTGCTACTGTTTATGTCATTATGTCTTACCACACCGTCACGAAGCTTGATGACATGATCAGCCATATTCTTAATCGCCTCATTATGTGTAACCATAATGATTGTATTTCCATATTTCTGATTGACATCCTCTATAAGCTTAAGTATCTCCTTCGAAGTGTTATAATCCAACGCGCCTGTTGGTTCATCACATAAAAGAATATCCGGATTCTTAACTATAGCACGCCCGATAGATACTCTCTGCTGCTGTCCACCGGAAAGCTGATTAGGAAGCTTATGACGATGCTTATAGAGGCCAAGCGTATTTAGAAGTTCATCTATTTCGAGAGGGTTATCGGAAAGATACGCCCCCACCTCGATATTCTCCTTAACATTCAGATTAGGGATAAGGTTATACATCTGAAAAACATATCCAAGATGCTTGCGCCGGTACTGTGTAAGTCCCTTCTCTCCCATATCCTCCAGCTTATCTCCATTGATGGATATATATCCACTGTCAGGACTGTCTATTCCTCCGATTATATTGAGAAGCGTTGATTTGCCGGAGCCTGATGGACCAAGCAGAACACAGAACTCACCCTTGGCAACTGTAAAGTCCATTCCTCTCAACACCTCCTGCCGTGAATCTCCGGCTCCAAATCCCTTTTTAAGATTAACAATTTCCAGAAACCTTCTTTCTTCCTCCGACATATACAGATGTCCTCCTTAATTAAAATGTTAAAGCCAATTCAGATATTGCAAACATAATTATAAATGATAAATGTTACATAAAACGTCTTGTTTTATCATATGAGCATTTATTCATATGTTCATAACAATGGATAAGATACAACATTTAAGCAGTTCTGTCAATCGATAATTTAGCGAATTAGTCCGCAAAACGATAATTTAGCGAATTAGTCCAAAAAAAAAGCTCAAACCAACTTAGCGGTTTGAGCCTGATGAAGATAACTAATTATTAAGTTTTTCAAGGAATTCCTTAAAGCCGGGATCCTCAGTTGCACACCTGTCCTCGTCTTCCTTGACTACTCTGTAGAGATCCTGTATATCCGGATCCTTTCCAACCTTTGCAATATAATCCTGAACCTCCTGAGACAGTGCAGTATTGTCTATCAGATACTGACCATTCTGATTCACTATATAATATGGTCCAAGAATATCAAGTGGCTTTGAATCTATATTTACTATAGAAATATTAGCAACAGCATAGCATATTTGAGTATTTTCATCCGGTCCCTCTACTGTATAACAGTTGATGCTTCCATATCCGGTAATAACTCTCGCCTGGCTCTGCACTGCTGTCATATCGTCATACTGTGCAGGATCAGTTACGCAGGACTTCAGAGTATCCTGATCACATCTGGCATTGGCAGCCAGAAAATTAATTACAAGAGCATTTATATCCGGATTAGCATTTGTCTGATAGGAAAATCTGGTTTTGAAACTCAGGTCTTCTTTCACGACATCCTTCTTCTTATATAAAAACAATGCAAATACAACAAAGGCTACTATGAATACCGCCCATATAAGAAGCAGCATTTTTCTTACTTTTACTTCTTTTTTTCTATCTCTGATTGCCATATTCTACCATCCTCTCATATATTTTATAAATGGAAAAAATATTCTTTTGTTCTATTGCACCAGACGGGAATCGAACCCACGCACATGGCTCCGGAGGCCATTGCTCTATCCACTGAGCTACTGGT
>DGRT01000127.1 GCA_002391105.1 Lachnospiraceae bacterium UBA4381
GATGAGATACTCTGGATATGGCAGAAGAAATCCAATAATGTACATGACCTGAATAGTCACATATGGGATGAGTGGGCTGATGAGGATGGATCTATCGGAAAAGCTTACGGCTACCAGCTTGGGGTAAAGCATAAGTATAAGGAGGGTGAGTTTGACCAGGTAGATAGAGTTCTGTTTGATCTAAAGAACAATCCTTATTCCAGAAGAATCATGACCAATATTTATGTTCATCAGGATCTGAATGAAATGAATCTGTATCCCTGTGCTTACAGTATGACCTTTAATGTCACAGGAGATAAGCTGAATGCCATACTTAATCAGCGTTCTCAGGATGTTCTGGCTGCAGGAAACTGGAATGTGGTTCAGTATGCGGCACTTATGATGATGATAGCTCAGGTTACAGGCTTTAAGGCTGGTGAGCTGGTTCATGTTATAGCTGATGCTCATATTTATGATAAGCATATTCCGATTGTTAAGGAACTTATTAAGAGAGAAACCTATCCGGCGCCGAAAGTAACTCTGAATCCGGAAGTAAAGGATTTCTATCAGTTCAGGGTTGATGACTTCGTGATAGAGGATTACAAGACAGGTGAACAGATTAAAAATATCCCGATTGCTATCTGATGAACCGATAAGTATTAATCAAAGGAATAGATTTTCTTAATATATCATTCCGTAGTGAAATGTATTTTACTGACCATATCATGGTATTAATTAAGAGGGCAAAACGATGAAAATGATTGCTAATGTAGATAATAACTGGGCTATAGGCCTAAAGGACAGCCTGCTGGTAAATATTCCGGCAGATATGAAGAGATTTCGGGAGATAACCTCCGGACATACTGTTGTACTGGGACGTAAAACTCTGGCTGGTTTTCCAAATGGTCTTCCTCTTAAAAACAGGAGAAATATTATCCTTTCCACGAGATCTGATTATGAGGTAAGAGGTGCTGAGGTTGTGCATAATAAGGAGGAACTCTTCGAGCTTCTTAGAGAGATTGATTCTGATGATATATATGTAATAGGTGGAGGAAGCGTATATAAGATGCTTGAGCCTTACTGCGATACGGCATATATTACTAAGGTTGATTATTCGTATCAGGCGGATACATATTTTCCTAATCTTGAGAAGCTTGAGAACTGGGAACTGGTGGATGAAGGGGAGGAACAGACCTGTTTCAGTATGATTTACTATTTTCAGGAGTATCGAAATAAAAGCCCAAAAAAACTTTAAAAAATATGCTTTAGATGCTATAATAAAACATAGTGTGTTATCCGTCAGGAGAAGGACGGAGAAAGGTGGGGAAGATGTCAGATAGTTTTCTAATTACAACAGGCTCATCACTTGAAGGTTACGGTGTAACCGAGTATCTGGGCTTCGTATCAAGCCAGGCAATCCTTGGCTCTAACTTTATTACCGGTATAGCTGCTAACGTAGCCGATGTGGCTCGTAAGGATACTGCCAAGCTGGAACAGTGTCGTGAAGATGCTGAACAGCAGCTTATCAAAGTAGCTAAGAAGAAAGGGGCAAATGCTATTATAGGTATGGGAATTACCTATGCGCCTTTTGAAGCCGGCTCTTTCGGTATCATCATGTCAGGAACAGCGGTTAAGGTTGCAAAGCATGTTCTTATCAGTGATTCGCTTCATAAAGAACTGTATGTAACCAATTACTATAATCGTATAGTTCCAAGACCTGTTAAGATTGTTCTTGATGGCGATTCAGCTTCTATCAATATGAGACTGGTTGTATTTAATTATAATCATGACGATATTCAGGCTCTCAGGTGCGATGTCGAGTTCACAAATCTTTATGACGAGAGACTTGTTATAAAGAATGTTGACTTTGTATTTAGTGAGAATATTAATCTGTCTGTTATAGAGTCTGATTATGTTCAGAGTAAGATCGCTCCAAATGATCTGGCTTTACTGAAGGATGCCAAGGTGGTTCTTACTAAGTATGCAACACCTCGTGGCATATTTGCATGCAATGATCAGCCTATAAATGTTACGCTCAGCCATCGTCGCCTTGAGGCTCTTAAGGCTAAGCGTGGTATAGATGCAGTTGAAAAATATACAACAGATGGAATGATCTGGACCTGTAACTGTGGTCATGTAAATGAAGGTGGATCTGAGGAATGTATAATCTGCGGACGTAAGCAGAAGGATATCATGACCAAGGCTACATTTAATTATGAGGAAATGATTGACCGCATGAGAGAAAAGGAATATGTGGTTGAAATCAAGGACGTTCTTATGCAGTACATCAAGGATATTGATGCCAGCATGAGACTGGAGCTTCTCGAGATTATGGAATCCGGACTTCAGTATGAGAAGACGAGAGGAAATATGAAGGAAACAGTTATAGAGAAGGTTGAGAAGGTCTTTGAAGATGCTTCTATTGAAGATTAATATAGAAGATTAATATAGAAGATTAGTTGTAGAAGAATAATAGATTAGTATAACTTGGAAGTTTAATGGCTGTATTATATTTTAAGCTGTTAAATTAAAAAATAATTTTTTTAGAGGTAATGTTGTTGTGGGCTCAGGTCTTAGTATGACAAGCATCAATAAAATAAAGGAACTTGCAGAAGCTCATGAGTATAGTCTGGCTGCACCTATTTTGGATTCACAGGATCTGGAGAAGTCTTACAATCCTCAGTTTCTCAGACTTTGTGGAGAGATATATGAGAATGTGGGAAGGCTTGCTGAAGCCAGACATCTGTATGTGAAAGCTCATGTTCTTGCGCCTGAAGCTACCAGAATTATATTTTCTTTGATTAATTATTATCTTAAGGTTGGATACAGAGAACTGGCGGATAGGTATTTTGAGGAATATGTTCATTTTAGTTCCGGTATTGGCAGAGAATTATCAGATGTAAGATATATCATGAAAAAAGCTAAGGCTCCTGATCTTATAGAGCTTTACGATATGCTTTATCCTTATTACAGAGATAATATGGATGTTCAGTGGAGCTATGAGCTGCTTCTGCTATCCAGACTTCTGGATAAAGATGATATAGATATGATAGCTACTGACTATAAAGCCAGCTTTAAGAATAGTCCATATCTTTATCTTATTGATGATATTAAGAATGAGAAGATGACGGCGTGGGATAATTTCTTCATCTATGCTGAAGAAGAACAAAAGGATGATGATCCTGCCGAAGAAGAAACACGTGAGATGGAGAGAGTCCAGCTTGAAAAGGACTACTTTGTTATTAACCCTCAGGTCTCGGATGAAGCTGTTATTACAGAAATGACAACAGATGCTGAAAAGCCTGAGAAGATAGTCAAAAGTGTAGAAGGCGTTGAGAGCGGACTTAAGAGGTTTATCATTAAAACCTTTAAGAAAAAGAAAAAGTCTGAAGGCGAAACAGAGGAGACTGCTGCTGAAACAGATGAGAGCGTATCGGCTGAGAATGAATCTGAGGATAGTAAGGGCAGTGTAGAAACTGCAAGTGAAGGCGAGTCTGTTGGTGTGACAACTGAAGCGTCGGCTGGTGATGAATCATCTGCTGAGGGAGCTGTTCAGTCAACTGAGACAGGTACTGCTGAAGCTGTAGATGAAAGTGTATCAACATCTGTATCAGGCACTGGTGGAGAAGTTGCTTCTGATATATCTGCTCAATCAGATGATATTATTTTAGAAGAAGTATCTGAAGATGTAGAAATAGAAGATCCACAGGATATGCTTAATTATAAGCCGGACTTTGTTTCATATGAATTTGATGATGGATTTGCTCCTGAGTCAGATACTATTGCCGGACTAAGTGAATACAGTGATGAGTTTGAAGAAGACGAGGATGAGGAAAACTTTAATGCGTTTAAGGATTTTGCCTTATTCCAGCCTGATGATGAAGATATAGAAATATTTGACGGAACTAAAGCTACTGAAGAGGTTCCTGAGTCTTTAGAATCAGTAGATGAATTAACTGTAGAAGATATGGCAGAAGCTGAACCGGTATTTGAAGAGACTGA
>DGRT01000140.1 GCA_002391105.1 Lachnospiraceae bacterium UBA4381
CGATGGAGTTATCCACCAGCATACCGATACCCAGTGTAAGTCCCGACATTGAGATGATATTCAGTGTAATGTCAGTGAAGTACATAAGCACAACCGCAAATATAACTGACAGAGGTATGGCACAGGCTATGATTATGGTCGGTCTTATATCCCGAAGGAATATGATCAGAACCAGTATTGCCAGCGCAGCACCCAGAATCATATTCTGAAGTATAGACTTAACTATCATGTCTATATATATACCCTGATTCATAAGAACTGCAAAATGTATATTTTCTTCCTCTGATTTTTCCAGACTTTCAAACTTTTCCAGAATGAGATCTGTAACATTACCAGTTGAGTATCCTGTCTGCTTCTCAAATGATACCAGCATACCGGGCTCGCCATTCAGCTTTGCATATACTGTTTCCGAATTATCAATCTTCTCTATATCTGCTACATCTGACAGCTTAATGACTCCAACACTGTCCATATTGAGATCTATAAGAACCGTATCCCCAAGATTCTCCACAGCATCTATACTGTCTCCTACCTTTACGAGATACTGTCCCTCCGGACCATCTGCATAACCGGCAGGCATATCAAAGTTCTGAGCCACCAGAAGATTATTTAATGTATCCAGTGAAAGTATCGTGTTGAGGTCAGCGGATTCCTTGGTACTCTCAAGCGTACTTTCTATAGTATCCTCTGCACTTTCAATCTGGGAAAGCCCCTGCGAAAGTGTGGCAGATGTCTCAGCCATTGTGATGGACTGCTCGATACCATTTTTCTCCAGAAGCTCCATAGCGTCCTTGGCTGTTGTTTTACCTGTTTCTACTTCATCGATAGCATTTTCTATAGTCTCTATACCTGTAGCAAGCTCCACTCTGGTTGCCTCAAGAGCTGCAACTGCAGTCGGCAGATCCTCATAGGTATTTACAACTATGTCATAATCCGCAAGTGATGCCGTATTCTCCTTAAGCTGTGTATTTATAGCCTCAAGCTGTGCCTCCAGAGTTGCCTTCTGAGTTCTGGCGGTAGCTATGTCCATTCCTGCCGATGCGGGAAATGTAGTATCATCCAGAAGTCCCTGATCATACAGTGAAATAACTGAATCCAGACTGGTAATGGACTCTGCTACAGTAACAGCACCATCGTAGGTAGTATTCAGCGTATCTATCGTAGTACCAAGTGAATCATAGGAGTCCTGATATGTGGAAAGCTGCTCTTCCAGTTCCTCGCCGGTCTGATAAAGCTCGATCTGTGTCTGCTGAAGCTCACTCTTCTTCTCACTTATAGTATCTGCCAGAGTCGTCTTACCACTGTTAACTGCATTCTGACCTGATTCTATATCTGCCTTACTGGTGGCAAGCTCATCCTTTGCCTCCTGAAACTGATCATCTATCTCAGCCATGATCTTATTATTCAGGGCATCTATTTTTCTCTGATTCATTGTTACATTTACAGTTTCCTCTATACCTCCGGAAACCGATACAGATGCAACACCCTCTATACTTTCAAGTGCAGGCTTTATTTCAGTTTCTACATAGTCCGTAAGCTGAATACTGTCCATTTCCTCGACATTAACGCCTGCGACCAGTACGGGAAGCATATCAGGATCCAACTGCATAACTATAGGTGTACCTACAGAATCGGGAAATGTACCCTTAATCTGATCCAGACTCTGCTGTATCTCGATAAGAGTTGCATCCATATTTGCAGACTGCTCATATTCAAGAATAACGGTGGAATAACTGTTGTTAGACATTGACTGAATATTTTTCAGATTGGAGGTTGTTGCTAGTCCCGCCTCTATGGGCGCAGTAACCTCTTTTTCAACAGTTTCAGGACTGGCTCCCATGTCTGTTGTAATGATAAGGACATAGGGCAGATTCATATTAGGCAGAAGATCTGCAGTCATTCTCATAAGTGCAACTGCTCCAATGACCAGAACAGCTATTACGACCACAAATACAGTATATGGTCTCTTTACACTATACTTAGATATCATAATATTTCCTCACAGTCTTTTATGGTTTAACTAATTATATAAACAATAACTACTATCAACATCCTGTTAACCCAGACCCCAGGATACTAATTAATGATACTTCTAACCTTTGATTCAAAAATAAAACCGGGTGCACTCAGCATCCGGTTTTACATTTTACGATATTTGTAAACTCTAATCAAGTATCAATATTCAGTATCAGATTATTACACCGACCAACAGCCGCCTTAGAAAGTAAGCTCTTCTATAGGAACCGGTCTGCTAAACAGGAAGCCCTGCGCCATGTCAATATGTACCTCTTTAATGAACTCATACTGGAATCTGGTTTCAACTCCCTCTGTAAGTGATCTGAGTCCAAGAGCACTAACCATTTCCGCTATAGAAGATACGATAATACTCGTCTCCCTTTTAGTTTCCAGGGTTCTCATAAACTTCATATCTATCTTGACCACATCAAACTTGAAATCCTGAAGAGAATTGAGGGATGAATAACCACTTCCAAAGTCATCCAGCCATAATTCAAAGCCAGCCTCTCTGAACTCCTTAAGTCTTCCCAGAAGCTCCTGAGTATCATCCTCAAGTGCACTTTCCGTCACTTCAACATGAATATTTTTAGGTGAAACATCATACCGCTGGACAGCCGATCTGACTACATCAACTATATCCGTAAGCATGAAGTCAAGTCTCGAAAGATTAATAGAAACAGGAACATCATGTCCCGCCAGCTCTGCCAGCCTTTTCTGATCCTTACATACCTGATCTGCTATAAATATGTCTATCTTATGGATAAGTCTGGAAACCTCCAGTACAGGTATGAAGTCTCCCGGCGACAAAAATCCATGTATAGGGTCTATCCACCTTGCCAGTGCCTCAAGCTCTACTATCTTACCTGAAACAACATCTATGATTGGCTGATAATAAACCTTTAGATATCCCTTTTCGACAGCCTCATCTATATGGGATATAACATACTGTTCAAGCTTATTCTTGGTTTCCATACTATCATCATAGTATATGTATTCAGCATTATAATCATGCTTTATGCTGTCACAGGCAAGCTTGGCTTTATCACAGGAAAGACCTATATCCTCACCACTTATATACTCATTGATACCGGCCTTCAGATTCATCTGAACTGTACCAAAGAGAGGTTTTACCCTGGCAAGTGTCTTGGAAAGCTTCTCCTCAACTTCATCCTTGAAGTCAAGAAGCACAAAATGATCTTCTGCAAATCTTGATATTACTCTGTTAGGAAACTCCTCTCTAAGGATTCCGGCTATATCCTGCAGAAGCTTATCTCCCTTAATAAAACCATAGCTCTCATTATAGCCTTTAAAGTTCCCTATATTAAAATATACGATAACCGGCTTCTCTGAAATATCGATAATATTTCCCAGCAGCTCATCAATCCTTATACGGAAGAACTGCATATTTGTAAGTCCGGTAAGCTCGTCCTTTCCGGAAAAAACGGAATCCATTGATACTTCCGCCAATATATCAGCCTGTCTCTTCTCCGTACTGTCATAGGGATATCCCATAAGTATGCCACGTCCCTCATTTCGGGCTTCCAGCATCCTGACAGCCGTATGTCTTACCAGATCCCTCATAGTTTCCCGTGACTGAGGAACACCATATACATATACTATGGTACAGGTTGGATGAATAACTCTGTCTCGAATAGTTATCTCACTGAATCTCTGCATGATATTCGAGAGTTTTTCCTTAAATCTCAACTCAGTATCTGTATTGTTCAGAATAAGTATCTCATCACTTTCAAAACGGTAAACTATTTCTTCATTAAATATATCTTTGGATATTTCTGCCAGACGAACTATGATCTCTTCGCCCAAAGCATGACCATACAGATCATTGAAGAATTTAAAATAATCCACATCGATAAGTGCAGCAAAAACATTTCCGCCCACATACTGTTCTATATCCTGCTTAATAGCATATCTGTTCTTCAGATCTGTAATTACATCATGTCTGGCTCTATATTCACTATTTACATAGTTCTCGATATTATCAAATCTTTCAGCAAGAACAAAAAGAGAGGAAAACATAGCCCCCATAAGAAAACTGAGAGCATGCACCAGATCAATCATGAATACGTCATGTTCCTTGAAAAGAAATCCACATATAACATATATTCCCATCATTGAAAGCATATAACAGAGATGCCTTACCGGATTATCCAGTATAAAGATGGGCATACATACCAGCAGCAGGAAAAATGTAATAGTTACAGAGTCCGTATCCCACAAAGTACCCATAAGGATACCAAATATCATAACCGGAATCTGAACTATATACAAAAACAGTGTACTGTTTTTTATACTTATCTTTAGCAGAACCTTTCTGACAAGCGTCATCACTATGAAGTAAACCAGCAGAAGAATACTCTGAATATATCCATTGGTTTTTCTGATAAAGATGTTCGATAAAAGATTTACAAATGCAACAATGGTACCAACCATAAGAAATGTACTGCCTGCAATAACATTTCTTGCTGCTACCTCATCTTTATACATGTAATATCTTTTTAAACTAAGTCTTCTCAGAAAACTCATAGTTCACCTCAATACGTTATCCTACCTGTCTCGTCCCCGGTGTATCATCAGTACGTATCCTGTAAATCGCGGTTCTGACCTGGCACAGGAAAGTCTGAGACCATCCTCAGACTTCCCTATAGCTGAATCTATCTTACTGACCCTTTAACATATCGGCGCGGAGTCCGGCAAGCTTTGCCTCTGCGTCAGCCATATCTGTGCCCTTTACACCAAAGTAGAACTTGATCTTAGGCTCTGTACCTGAAGGTCTTACACAGCACCATGCATCATCCTCAAGTTCATAGTAAAGAACATTAGATGAAGGAAGTCCTGTCGATGTCTTCTCGCCTGTTGCAAAGTCAACCCTCTCATCAGCCTTGTAGTCACGTGCTGCAAGAACCTTAAAGCCACCCAGCTCCTTAGGAGGATTGGTACGGAAGTTCTCCATCTTCTTCTGAATCTCAGCCGCACCATCTATACCCTTAAGCTCAAGTGTAGCCAGACCTTCTCTGTAATAACCATATTTCTGATACAGGTCTTCCATAGCATCAACAAGTGTCTTGCCCTGCTTCTTGCAGAAAGCCGCAACCTCACAAAGCATCATAACTGCTACGATGGAGTCCTTATCTCTTGCATATGTACCTGCCAGACAGCCATAGGACTCTTCAAGACCAAATACGTAATTATTGCAGCCTGTAGCTTCAAATATCTTAATCTGCTCGCCGATATACTTAAAGCCTGTAAGAACCTCCACAAGTCTTGCTCCATAATTTGCAGCTATAGGCTTGGTCATATCAGTTGTAACTATTGTTGTTACCAGCGCAGGATTCTCAGGAAGTGTTCCTGTAGCCTGCTTCTCTCTGAAAATGTAATCAGCTATGAGCATACCTGACATATTTCCTGTGAAGCTCTTATACTCGCCGGTTGCTGTATCCTTAGCATATACTCCGAGTCTGTCAGCATCAGGATCAGTTGCAAGAACGATATCTGCATCTACCTCTTTTGCAAGCTTAAGTGCCAGCTCCCATGCCTTTGGATCCTCCGGATTAGGGTATGCAACTGTCGGGAAGGAGCCATCAGGAATCTTCTGCTGTGGCTCTACATAAACCTGTGTAAATCCAAGCTCTCTCAGAACACGGCGTACATTTACATTTCCGGTTCCATGAAGTGGTGTATATACGATCTTGATATCCTTTGCCATCTCAGGAATGATCTCAGGATGAATACTCTGAGCCTTAACCTCTGCAACGTACTTATCATCAAAATCAGTGCCGATAACCTGGAAAAGTCCTGCTGCTCTGGCATCATCCTCATCCATAGTCTTAACCTGAGAGAAATCTGTAACCTTTGCAACCTCAGCCATGATACCGGTATCATGTGGAGGTGTTACCTGAGCACCATCCTCCCAGTAAACCTTATATCCATTATACTCTCTTGGGTTATGGCTGGCTGTTACAACGATACCGGCTATACATCCAAACTGTCTTACAGCATATGAAAGCTCAGGAGTTGGACGGAGAGATTCAAACAGATATGTCTTTATGCCATTTGCATTGAGACACTTTGCAGCTTCTCTTGCAAACTCAGGTGACATGATTCTTGAATCATGGGCTATGGCAACTCCCTTATCCTGACCATTATGAGCTACGATATAATTGGCAAGTCCCTGTGTTGCCTGACGAACAGTGTAAATGTTCATACGATTAGTTCCTGCTCCTCTGACACCTCTGAGACCACCGGTACCAAATTCAAGACTTCTATAGAATCTGTCTTCTATTTCTTTCTCATTTCCTTTTATCTCTTCCAGTTCAGCTCTTGTTCCTTCATCAAAATAAGGGTCTGTAAGCCATTTCTCATAAGCTTTCATAAAATCACTCATCTTTCATACCTCCGTGAATTATACATTTATAAGCAGTTATTCTCTTGATCAGGACGTAATACATCTTACTTCGTTCAATATATTTCCCCTGCTTCGTAAGGGCAGATATAACCACCCGCATAGATATTTATATTCTAACATATTCAGGAAGGATAATAAAGTATAAAGATACCAGTTTTATATCAATGTGTTAATAATCTTTTATGTATCATATGTTCTTCTTTTGTGATAAAATAGTTACCGATTTCGAAGTAACCGATGATTATAATAATCATAAGTCCTACAACTTATTTATTAACAGGAGACATTTATGAGGAAGTCTGATAAGACAAATGAATATAAAATGCTGAACCGTCCTGAAGAGATAGCTCTGCTGCACGAAAAGGCATCAGGTTCGGCTTACAGACAGACTTATCATATACAGCCTGTATCCGGACTTCTGAACGATCCAAATGGATTTGTTTATTATAAAGATATGTGGCATCTGTTCTACCAGTGGTGTCCGTGGGGTGCAGTTCACGGAATGAAGCACTGGTATCATGTATGCTCCAGAGATCTGGTTACCTGGGAGAATAAAGGTTTATTTATCAGACCGGACACATACTTCGATAACATGGGCGTCTTTTCCGGTACTGCTTTTGTGAAGGATGATGACCTGTATCTCTATTACACAGGAATACATGGAGATGAGAAGGTGCAGATGCTGCCCTCCACCTGCTTCGTCAGATTGGGCGAAGACGGAAGAGCCATAAAGCACTCTGCTCCTCTGTACGGTCCCGAACCTGAATATACAGAAAACCAGAGAGACCCCCAGATACTGTATGATGAAAATACCAAAAAATATTATATGGTAGTAAGCGCCCAGACTACAGATATGAAAGGCTGCTGTCTGATATATGAATCAGAAAAGCAGAACTCCGGATGGCATCTGAAGGGCCGGCTGAATGTTCCCGGCTTTGAGGCTTTCGGAAATATGTGGGAATGCCCTTCCATAGTACATATAAGTGGTCAGGATGTACTGATGTTCTCAGTGCAGGGCGTTCACATGGAAGGACATGGTAACGGTACCAGTCATAACGGATATATCATAGGAAGCATGGATTATGACACTCTGACCTTTACACATGATGGTACATTTCACGTACTCGATTTCGGCTTTGATTTCTATGCCGCCCAGTGTGCCGCTAATCTGCAGAACAGCTCAAAGGCAATCCTTTCAGCCTGGATGGGAATGCCCGGAGCCGCATATCCTACTGATAAGGAGGAATGGTCCGGCTGCCTTACTCTTCCGAGAGAACTGACCATAAGGCACCGGAGGCTGATACAGAGACCTATTCCGGAAATGCTGAGTATAAGAGGAAACCGTATCAATCCGGGGCTTGGAATACTCCCCGCCGCCGCAGAGCTTATGATAGCTACTTATCCTCAGGACTTTAACATGAGAATATGCTGCAGGCATGATGGAACCGGCGGACTTCTGATAGATTATAACGAACATACACAGGTTATCACCATTGACCGTTCTGAAATGGCTCAAAGGTTCAATCAGGAGATGGGAGAAGTCAGAACCCGTGTTCTGGAAAATGGACTGACAAGCCTGCGTATATTTATAGATAACAGTTCTATAGAAATATTCATCAACGATGGCGACGCAGTCTTCACCTCCCGTATATTCCCGGAGGCGGATGAACACAGCTATACTCTCAACGAATGCAGGTCTCTGCACATATATGAGATGCATACCGCTGTGAAGGATGATTTTGTATTATAAAAGTCCTGTGGGCTTTGTATAATAAATGCAGTAATGCAATAAAAGTAGTAATAAATAGAAAGAAACAAAAATGAAACAAAAGGAATCAAAAATGAAAAAAATAGTTTTAACCGGTGGTGGTACAGCCGGTCATGTCACACCAAACATCGCAATAATCCCAAGGCTTCAGGAAATGGGTTATGAGATAAGCTACATCGGAACCTATAATGGAATCGAGAGAAAGCTTATAGAGGATCTGGGAATCCCCTATTATGGAATCTCATCCGGAAAGCTCAGAAGATATGCTTCTCTTAAGAATCTTTCCGATCCTATCAGAGTAATGAAGGGCTTTGACGAATCCAGAGTTCTTCTGTATAAGCTAAAGCCTGATGTTGTATTTTCCAAGGGCGGTTTTGTCACAGTTCCTGTAGTCATGGCCGCAGCCACGTGGCATATACCTATAGTAATTCATGAATCCGATATGACTCCCGGACTTGCAAACAAGCTTGCCCTCCCAAGAGCCACGAAGATCTGCTGCAACTTCCCTGAGACAAGAGATATGTTTGACGGAGGTCGCGCGATTGTCACAGGCACCCCTATCAGACAGGAGCTTTTTTCCGGAAATGCTGATAAGGCATTCAAATACTGCGGCTTCACAGAAAAAAAGCCTACTCTTCTGGTAATAGGCGGCAGCACAGGAAGCGTAGCCGTTAACAATGCTGTGAGAAACTGTCTCGATACACTTCTCACTGAATATAATATCATCCACCTGTGCGGTAAGGATAAAACCGATGAAAGCCTGAATGGTAAACCGGGTTATGTCCAGTATGAATATGTCAAGGATGAGCTGACTGACATGTTTGCCCTGGCTGATATTGTTATATCTCGTGCAGGAGCAAATGCCATCTGTGAGCTTCTGGCACTCAGAAAACCGAATATACTCATACCTCTTTCAAAGCGTGCCAGCAGAGGCGATCAGATACTCAATGCCGAATCCTTCGAGAAAAGCGGCTACAGCTTTGTAATACAGGAGGAGGATGTGACAAACAGCACCCTGCTCGCTGCTATAAAGACGGTTTCTGACGAAAAAGAAAAGTATATAAAAGCGATGGAACAGAGCGAGATACAGGACGCTGTCACAACCATCACCGACATCATTGATTCAGTTGCAAAGAAAAGGAAGTAATATCCATATAATATCAAAAGCCTGCCGTAGTAATCTACAGCAGGCTTTAATATTTAAACTCATAATTAACGATTCTCTACATCTTACTGTCCGGCAAGGAAGTTAAGTGTCTTCTGATAATATGTTGAATCGTCAGACTTCTTATAGATTGTTGTATCAACCTCAATCTGCTCAGGATAAGCCTTGGAACCGGCCTTTACCTCAGAATCACCGATAGTGATCTCATTTCCCTTCTTGTTAATCTTAAATACAAGACGGACATGTGCATTAGTATGAGTAACCATACTATCACTATTTGTTTCATTCTCTATACTAACAGTACATTTATATCCATCAGCATATACTTCATAAGCACCATTTCCGGCATCATCTACAGCAATCTTCTTGATAGTCCATGCAGGATTGACTGTTGCAGCATTCATAGCTGCATCAAAGGTTTTATCCTTATTCTTTGGAATAGTTGATCCCTTAAGTGCATTTACTATAACATCATAATTGCTGTTAGTTGCGCTCTGAATTGATGCTGTCAGAGGATTCTTGTATCGACCCGGCAGGATGAAATAAATACCTACGAGAATACCACCAAAAATTATAATACCTAAAATAATCCTTCCAATTTTGTTAGCCATAATTCTTCACTCCTTTTATTTACAATAAAACTCGCTTGTAAAAAGAAATCAGAATATCTCTTTCTCAAGTTGATATATATAACTCTCTATCAGTTGCATACGCTTATTGAACTCTGTTCTTGCAGTCTCAGTTTTGCAGCACCTGATAAGAGGTTTATATTTTCTATAGAAATCCTTAACTCTATAATAAGCACGTTTATAGCTTGCATCCTCCTGGCATGCTGTAATCATACAGTCACGCATGATTCCAACAGCTCCAACCTCATCCAGAAAATCAGCATCCATAACTATCTTGCATTCAAGAGAAATATCCTTATCAGTTTCTTTATCAGGGCATATCATGATAATCTCTCCGACCTTAACTATAAGATCAGGTGATACCCCTATACTGTCAAGATATTCAACGGCAACCTCTGCACTCACTTCATTAGTCGGGCGACCCTGTTCATGACCAATATCATGTAGGAGCGCAGCAAGTACAATCACATCCAAATCACCCCCAAGCTTAGCCTGTAACCTGATTGCCCATCTGTAAACGCGCATTGTATGGTCATAGCTATTCCTGAAGGTATTTTCAGCCCCACTATTTTCAGAAGTTGTCTGCTTGACAAATTCTATTACTTCTGAATAATCCATCCTTGATAACCCCTAACAATTTCTTAAGTGTAAGAAGTATTGTTCATCAAAATGTTACTCCACATGAACAACACTATAATGATAACACTTTCCTTTGGATAATTCCACCATTTTTTAAACCACGCGACTGACTTTGCAAAGACCCAACGAGCGTAACCCTGGCAGTTAACTCAACCCAGGCTGCCCTACGGCGCACAGAGAGGTTCTACTTAGTGCTGCTTTGTTCCCAACCTGACACGGTTCGCAGATTCCTGTCGCGTAAGACCTGAATTTTCAACATCACTTACCAAGGGCAGCCTCGCAGAGTACAGTTCGAGGTCAGTCATCACCCCTGCTGTAGCGGATTGCAGGTACAGGGCACCGCTAGCTCCCCGGCTGCGTGGAAATTTTATATCAATATCATTCCGGAAAAGAACTTATGTAAATCTCTTCCAACTAAGTTAGTATATATAACCAAAAGTATTTCGTCAAGTAATGATTTTAACTTCTATT
>DGRT01000160.1 GCA_002391105.1 Lachnospiraceae bacterium UBA4381
GGAAAATATGAACTTACACCTTTTGACTGATCAAATAACTGCATATACTAAAATTATTTGTACAGACAGTATAATAAATACCGGAGAGTGCAATGAAATATTATTTGAACGGAAAACAGACACAAGCAGTAGATAAATATACTCAGGACGTATTAGGTGTTCCTGGACTGACTCTTATGGAAAAGGCGGCAGAAAAGGTTAAGGAACATATCATTAGGTATGCTGACGAGCTACAGCCGGGCGCTTCAAAAACAGGTGATAGAAGTGGAACATATGACATAGATAAAAAAGTGAAAATACTATCTGTGGTTGAAGGCGGAAATAATGGCGGAGATGGAGTTGCCGCAGCCTGGATGCTTAAAGAAGAGGGGCTGGATGTAGAGATACTCGAAATAAATGGAATAAAAAGAAAGACCCCGTCATATATTTCTGAAGTGGAAAAAGCAGTAGCTCATAATATTTCATTTGCAGATAGAGATACATTTTTATCAGATGATATTGATAAGGATGTACAAAGCTTTATGAAGTATGACATTATCATTGATGCCATATTTGGAGTTGGTCTTACAAGAGATGTGACCGGGGTTCAGGCTGAGATAATTAAGAGAATCAGTCGAGCGCGCACAGAAAAGGATAGCCTTAGAATCATAAGTGTTGATATACCCAGCGGCATAAGCAGCGATACAGGACATATACTTGGAACAGCGATTGAAGCAGATGCAACTGTTACATTTGAATATATCAAATATGGAATGCTGATAAACGAGGGGAGAGTCTTTTCAGGAAAGATATTCTGCGAACCAATCGGTTTACATAAGTTGGGTTCTCCTGAGGAGTTTGTCTCTTTTTTTGGTGCTTATGAAGATGGAGAACCGGCACCCGTGGGTAAAACAGATGAATCTGGCAGGATAATTGCAGGGCAGGACTCCGGAAAAAGGTTTCTGTATTATGAATATGATGAAAAGGATGCTGCAGAGCTTATTCCCACAAGGCAAGCTGATTCGAATAAAGGTTCCTATGGAAAGGTGCTCATAATTGCAGGTTCAAAGGAAATATACGGGGCTCTTTACCTCGCGGCAGAAGCGGCATACAGAGTCGGAGCGGGACTCGTAAAGATTGTTACAGATATCAGAAACAGAGATCTGGTGATGAGCATGCTTCCCGAAGCTATGCTTCTTACATATGATTCGGATGAGCTGATGGGGCTTCCGGAGGGTGAAGAAGTTAAGAGTGGTACTGACAACAGGTCGATATCTGATAGCCGGGAAGGAGATAATTCTTTTACGGAAAACTATAAAACTGCTATAGGCTGGGCTGATGTTATACTTTCCGGACCGGGAATGGGAACAGGCAGAGTGTCATCCATGCTGCTTGGATGGCTATATGAATATATCACAGATGGAAAGAAGCTGATACTTGATGCAGATGCGTTAAATCTTATATCTGCTTCCGGATCTGATAAATGGCTTATGGGACTTACTGATAAGCTTGGTAGAAATAATGTGGTGATAACTCCGCACGTTATGGAAATGTACAGACTACTTCAGGGATTGAGTGATAAATCTGCTCTTATGACTGATGCCGATACAGGAATAACGTATAATCCCCCGGACAGGATTTCTATAAATATGATAAAGGAATACAGAGCGGAGTTTGCCGGATATATATCAGAAAAATGCGGTGTCATTACTGTGCTTAAGGATGCCAGAACCGTAGTAACATTTGCACCGATAATAAAAGAGAAATATAATCATAAGGCACTAACTCCGGTCTATATAAATACTACTGGCAATAGTGGTATGTCTAAAGGAGGCTCCGGGGATGTGCTTGCCGGTATTATGGCAGGACTTATAGCAGAGAGCAGGGATAAGGATATAAAAGACATAGCGGCGCTGGCTGTAAATATACATGGCAGAGCAGGAGATAAGGCGGCAGAGAAACTTGGAGAGTATTCAATACTTGCAAGAGATATAATACAAGGTGCTGCTGAGGTTATAAACGGAGGATTAGCTGATAAAATGATATAGGTGTCAAAAGTCAACATGTGTTCTTTCCTGCGGGAAAATTATTATGATCTTATGTCATATTGTGTCAAAAGGTACTTTTGGTATCCGCATCATAAACATGCCATAAAAACTAAAAGGATATGAAAACAAAATGAAAGAAAAATTATTGAAAGAAAAATCATTGAAAGAAAAATCATATAGAAGAATTGAAGCTGATATAGATCTGGATGCGATAAGGTATAATATCGAAACAGTGAAGGCACTTAATCCGGCTGATCGTAAAGTGTGCCTTGTAATAAAGGCTGATGCTTATGGCCATGGTGCTGTTACGCTTGCACGTGAGTTCTCAGATTTAGCAGATTACTATGCTGTAGCCTGTATGGATGAAGCAGTGGAGCTCAGGAAGGCGGGGGTGGTTACACCGATTCTGATACTGGGTTATACGGATCCGCTGGATTATACAAGGGCACTGGAATATGATATAACCCTCGCTATGTATGACTATGAGCAGGCTGCTGAATTATCCGTACTTGCTTGTAGGTCAGGGAAGAAAGCGAAGGTTCATATTAAGGTTGATACCGGAATGAGCCGGATAGGATTTCAGTGCAGCGAGGAAGATGTATCAGAGGCATATAAGCTTTATCAGTTAGAAGGTCTTGATGCAGAAGGAATATTTACCCACTATGCAAAGGCGGACTATATGGATAAGAGTGATGCCAGACTGCAGTATGACAGGTTTTCATGGTTTGTTTCGGAAATGGAGAAAAGAGGGGCAAGGCTAAGCATCAGACATATAGATAATAGTGCCGGAGCGATGGAAATTCATTCTAATGGTTTTGACATGATGCGACTTGGTATAGTAATATATGGTTTGTATCCTTCTGAAGAAATAGATAAAAAGGTAGTTCTGAGACCGGCTATGACACTTAAAGCAAAGGTGATTCATGTAAAGGAGCTGGAGAGCGGAAGAGGTGTCGGTTATGGCTGGACTTATGTGACGGATAAACCGGTCAGGGTTGCTACTGTTTCAGTTGGATATGCGGATGGCTATCCGAGAGCACTTTCCAATAAAGGAAGAGTTCTGATACATGGTAAGTCGGCTCCTATACTTGGAAGAGTTTGCATGGATCAGGTGATGGTGGATGTGACAGATATAGAAGCAGAGACTCAGAAGGTCGAGGTTGGAGATGAGGTTGTACTTTTCGGCAGACAGGGAGATGAACTGATAAGTGTCGAAGAGGTGGCAGAGCCTGCAAACAGCTTTAATTATGAGGCGGTATGTAACATTTCCAGACGGGTACCGAGAGTTTATTATAAAGGTGGTGCCGAGGTTTCAGCAATTAATTATCTTTGCTAGTACATTGGTTGCAAAATAACTGGACTAATGCTGAGATTGCCTGCCTGATAGTTTAAGTAAGACAGTTTTCAATAAAATAGTTTTCAAGTAAGATAATTTTCATAAAATAGTTTTCAATAAAATAGTTTTTAATAAGGAAGTTTTATGTTTAAAAGAAAAGATGAAGAACAGGTAGAGGAAGAGATACTCTCCATGGTCGAGGAGGGGCAGAAGTCCGGATTTATTCAGGAGGATGAGGTGGAAATGATATCCAATATCCTGGATCTGGATGATATGCAGGTCAGAGAAATCATGACCAGCCGCAGCCGGATATATGCCCTTAGTAAAGATGACAGGGTTTCGGATATAATAGAAAGCTGTCTCGAAAGCGGATATTCACGCTATCCTGTTTATGAAGAAGAAATCGATAATATAGTTGGAATACTTCATCTGAAGGATCTTACGAAAGCATTTCTGCATACCCCTGATATGCTGGTCGGTGAGATAGTTGAAGAAGCACTTTTTATACATCCGGCTTATGATACTCTGAAGCTGCTGAAAACCATGCAGAAGGAGAAGAAGCATATGGCTATAGTGCTGGATGAATACGGTCAGACTGAAGGACTGGTTACTCTGGAGGATGTACTTGAAGAAATTGTTGGTAATATCTGGGATGAACATGATTCTGAAACAGAAGAGGTGAGGGAAGCCGCCGTTGGAGATGGCTATGTGGTTGATGGAATGGTTCGGCTGCATGACCTGGAGGATGAGATAGAAGATCTTGAGTTTCCGGATACGGATATAGAAACACTAAATGGATTTCTGCTTTATAAGCTGGGAGGCTTTCCTGAAGATGAAGGGAATATCAAGATTGATTACGGGGGATATACATTTGAATCTCTCGTAATAGAAGACAGGCTGATCAAACAGGTCAGGATAACCAGGAATAATACAGCATTTACAAATATGGAGGAATAATAAATGTCAGGACATTCAAAATTTGCAAATATTAGAGTTAAGAAAGAGAAAAATGATGCAGCAAAGGGAAAGGCTTTTACTGTAATAGGCCGTGAGATCGCAGTTGCTGTCAAGGAGGGTGGTCCCAATCCGGACAACAACTCCAAGCTTCGTGATGTAATAGCCAAGGCAAAGGCTGCCAATATGCCAAATGATACGATAGAGCGTGGTATCAAGAAAGCAGCCGGCGATCTTGATAATGTAAACTATTCATACAATACCTACGAGGGCTACGGTCCGGGTGGAGTTGCAATCATAGTAAAGTGTCTTACGGATAATAACAACAGAACAGCAGGTAATGTCAGAAGTGCATTTACCAAGGGCGGCGGAAGCATAGGTGTTACAGGCTGTGTATCCTATATGTTTGATGAAAAGGGACTCATCATTGTTGCCAAGGAAGATACAGATATGGAAGCAGATGATATGATGATGTTTGCTCTTGATGCAGGCGCTGAGGACTTCTCTGAAGAAGAGGACAGCTTTGAGATTACGACAGCTCCCGGAGATTTTTCGGATGTAAGAGATGCGTTTGAAAAAGAGGGTATAAAGATGGCATCTGCTGAAGTAACTATGATTCCACAGAATTATGTTGCTGTTACAGATGAAGATGTTCAGAAGAATCTTGACAGAATACTTGATCTTCTGGATGCCGATGATGATGTACAGGATGTATATACTAACGTAGAATAGGTGACAAGGGGACAGGCACCATGTCACATGTGACAGGGGGACAGGCACCATGTCACATTTGGTGACAAGGGGACAGGCACTTTGTCACGCGGACACTTTGTCACATTTTAAAAATGGGGAGTAAAGGTATGGACAAGTTTGTAGTTACTATATCCAGAGAATACTGTTCTGGTGGTCAGAAGATAGGAACCCGTCTTGCAGAGGAGCTGGGCGTAAATTGTTATAACAGCGATATGCTTCGTCTTGTATCCAGAAATGAAAATATGATGGATGACAGAGTTGCGTCTGATGAAAGGATTAAGGATACGCTTCTCTATGATGTTGCGAAGCAGTTCTACACAGAGAAGCTTCCGACTCCTGATATAGACGATGTACTAACTACAAAGATTAACGATGTAGATATGATAGACATCAAGAATATCTATGATTATCAGTCGGAAATCATAGTTGAGCTCGCCAGAAGAGAGTCCTGCGTTATCGTAGGAAGATGCGCTAATTATATCCTGAAGGACAATCCAAATACCATAAATGTATTTGTGCATGCACCGATAGGCTTTAAGATGAAGAGGGCGCAGTCAAGACACTTTATGCCGGAGGCAGAGCTTAGAAATTATCTTGCAAAGGTTGATGAGAGAAAGGCGGACTATTTCTTCAAATACACCGGCAGCGAGTGGACAGATGTTAAGAATTATGATCTGTCTCTCGACACTTCTGAACTTGGCATAAGCGGATGTGTAGATCTGATAAAAAGATTTATAGAGATCAAACAGATCAATGAGAATTATTAGAAGTTTAGAGTGTTCAAAAAGCTGAGTTTTTGATATAATAAGATAGTGGTGGGCTTAAAGATATGGGAGAGAGCCTGTCGGAGAATGCTATCATAAGAATTACTGGCTGTACATATTATATATTGGAGGTTGCCTGTTATGAAGAAAGTGGCTTATATTGCATCAGAATGCGTTCCTTTTATAAAAACCGGCGGACTGGCGGATGTTGTTGGAACACTTCCGAAGAAGTTTAACAGAAATGAATATGATGTAAGAATTATCATACCAAATTACATGTGTCTTCCTGAAAAGTTCAAGAAGAATATGAGATATATTACTCATTTCCATATGGATATCGGATGGAAGCAGCAGTATGTTGGTGTAATGTATATGGAATATGAAGGAGTACCGGTATATTTTATAGATAATGAGTATTA
>DGRT01000007.1 GCA_002391105.1 Lachnospiraceae bacterium UBA4381
TCAGGAAAGAAATATAAGAACTGTCATCTGCCGCTTGGCGGTTATGATGGACCGGACAGAAGACAGCAGCAGTAGATAATCAAAACGATATATATTAAGTAAGCACGCTTATATATCTGTAAGCATGATGCTTGGATGGATGATCGTATAATACTTACAAAATAAAGGCAGGTGATCAGGGTGCTTGAGTTGGACGAGTATAAGTTCGAACTGCAAAAGTACAGAACACCCCTGAACGAAGTGAGGGATTCACTTTGACATCGCAGGGAAAGAAAAAAGAATAGAAGAATTAGACAAGATCATGGAAGATCCGGATTTCTGGAATGATGTAGAGAGATCCGGTCAGGTTATGAAGGAAGTCAAGGGACTGAAATCAACTATAGCCAGTTTCCGCGAGATGGAAACAGCATTTTCGGATATCGAAACCCTTATAGAGATGGCAGAAGAGGAGGGGGATGACGAGCTTATCAGTGAAGCAGGCGAGGAGCTGGGACGCTTCAAGGAGAAGTTCGATGCCTTCCGTATAGAGACACTTCTGTCCGGGGAATTTGATTCATATGATGCAACTGTTAAGGTTAATGCCGGAACCGGTGGAACAGAGGCATGTGACTGGACCAGTATGGTATATCGTATGTACACCCGCTGGGCAGAGAGTCATGGCTTTACCGTAACACTTCTGGATGAACTTGAGGGAGATGAAGCCGGACTTAAGACAGTTACCTTCCAGGTTTCCGGTTATCATGCTTATGGATATCTCAAGTCTGAGCATGGAACTCACAGGCTTGTAAGAATCTCGCCCTTCAATGCAAATGGTAAAAGACAGACCTCTTTCTGTGCAGTGGAGGTTGTACCGGTTATAGATGATGCAATCAATATTGAGATAGCTGATGAGGATATCAGAATAGATACCTATAGAGCCAGCGGTGCCGGCGGACAGCATATCAATAAAACCTCTTCGGCAATCAGGATAACACATTTTCCTTCCGGTATCGTGGTGCAGTGTCAGAATGAACGAAGCCAGCATCAGAACAAGGATCAGGCAATGAAGATGCTGAAGTCCAAGCTGTATCAGTTGGAGCGGGAGAAGCAGGCGGCTCAGCTCTCCGGTATAAAGGGTGAGATGATGGAAAATGGATTTGGTGCTCATATCAGATCCTACTTCCTGCAGCCCTATACATTGGTAAAGGATTCGAGAACCGGCTGTGAAATGGGTGATGCCTATAAGGTACTGGACGGTTATCTGGATCCGTTTATGAGTGCATATCTGGTATGGCTTTCTACAGGCGGAAATCAGGACTAGTACACTGTGTATTTATTAGCAATAATGTATAGCTGATTAGAAATCTGTGTACCGGCGTGTAGAGATACTCTATGGAAATACATGAAAGATAGGTAGTAATATGATTAATGTAGCAATTCTTGGATATGGAACAGTTGGTTCCGGCGTATATAAGATCATAAAAGATAATAATAGCCATATCTCACGTAGAGCAGGTGACGATATAAGGGTTAAGTATGTGCTTGATCTGAGAGACTTCCCGGGAGATCCTGTGGAGGAGGTTCTGGTTCATGATGTAAATGTCATCATGGAGGATGATGAGGTAGATATCGTTGTCGAGGTAATGGGCGGAATAGAGCCTGCATATACATTTGTGAAGAGAGCCCTGGACAGAGGTAAAAGTGCATGTACCTCTAATAAGGAGCTGGTTGCCAAGCATGGTGCCGAGCTGCTTGAGATAGCGGCAGAGAATAAGGTTAACTTCTTCTTCGAGGCATCAGTCGGTGGTGGTATTCCTATCATAAGACCGCTTATCGAGTGTCTTACTGTAGATCATATAGAAGAAATACAGGGAATCATGAATGGTACAACAAACTACATCCTTACCAAGATGGAGGATGAGGGTGCTGACTTCGATACTGTTCTTAAGGATGCTCAGGAGAAGGGATATGCAGAGAGAAATCCGGAGGCTGATATCGAGGGCTATGATGCCTGCAGAAAGATAGCTATACTTGCTTCACTTGCTTATGAGAAGCAGGTAAACTTCGAGGATATTTATACAGAAGGAATCACCGGGATTACTACGGATGATTTTAAATATATGAAGAGTATTGGTGCTTCCATCAAGCTTCTGGGAATCGCCAGAAAGAATGTGGGCATAACTTATTCCATGGTTGCCCCGTTTGTAGTTTATCAGGACAATCCTCTTTATAACGTAAAGGATGTATTTAATGCTATCCTTGTAAAGGGTGACATGCTGGGAGATGTAATGTTCTACGGAAAGGGCGCCGGTTCTCTTCCTACAGCAAGTGCGGTAGTATCTGACATAGTAGATGCTGTAAAGAGAAATGGCTACACAGCCAGCATTCACTGGAACAGGCAGCAGAGAATACTTGGTGGTGTAGATGCATTTACCACTCCATTCTTTGTAAGAGTAAAGGGAAGGGGCATCGAAGATAAGATCCGCAGTGCTTTCGGAGAGGTTCAGTTCATAGAGCCTGCCGGGGAAATCGCAGGTGAAGAAACTGCATTTATCACAAAGGTACTTGCAGGTTCGGAATTTGAACAGGCTGCTGCTGATTTTGAGATAATCAGCAGAATCAGGGTTAGTAACTGATGAACCGCCAGGTTCAGCAGTTTATGAGAAGCGCCAGCTTCTCAAAATGTAGTTTGTTGGGGGAAATATACTTGGGAGGCATAGATTGATAAAATGCTGATAGTTAAAAAATTCGGAGGAACCTCGGTAGGAAATCGTGACCGTATATTTAATGTGGCTCAGAGATGTATCGAGGATTATCAAAAAGGAAATGATGTAGTAGTTGTTCTTTCCGCCATGGGTAAATACACAGATGTACTTATAGATATGGCAAAGGAGATAAACCCCAACCCACCTAAGCGTGAGATGGATATGATCCTGACAACCGGAGAACAGCAGTCGGTTGCGCTTATGTCTATGGCTATGGCAGCCCTTGGAGTACCTGCGGTATCACTGAATGCATTTCAGGTTGCCATGCATACTTCCTCTGCATATAGCAATGCGCGTATCAAGAGGATTGATACAGACCGCATACAGAGTGAGCTGCAGCAGAGAAAGATAGTTATAGTTACAGGTTTCCAGGGTATCAACAAGTTTGATGACTACACGACACTGGGACGTGGTGGTTCTGATACCACAGCAGTTGCAATCGCGGCTGCACTTCATGCGGATAAATGTGAGATATACACAGATGTTGATGGTGTATATACAGCAGATCCCAGAAAGGTGCCTACTGCTCGTAAGCTGGATCAGGTTACCTATGATGAGATGCTTGAACTGGCAACACTTGGTGCCGGCGTACTTCACAATCGTTCAGTTGAACTTGCTAAGAAGTATGGAGTAAAACTTGTTGTACGTTCCAGTCTGAATAAGAACGAAGGAACCATAGTTAGGGAGGGAAGTAAGATGGAGAAAATGATAGTAAGCGGTGTTGCAGCGGATCCGGATGCAGCCAGAGTTGCAGTTATAGGTCTTAAGGATGAGCCGGGAGTTGCATTTAAGCTGTTCAATGCACTTGCAAAGCAGAATATAAATATAGATATGATCCTTCAGTCTATAGGAAGACATGGAAAGAAGGATATATCTTTTACATGTACAGATGATGATGCAGATCTTGCCAAGAAGATCATCGAAGAGCAGATGGACTTCGAGGAGATTGATGTTGATAAGCATGTAGCAAAGGTTTCCATAGTTGGTGCCGGAATGCAGACAAATGCAGGTGTTGCAGCTAAGATGTTCGAGGCTCTTTATGATGCTAATATCAACATCCGTATGATATCAACATCTGAGATCCGTGTTACAGTTCTTATAAATGAGAAGAACACTGAGAGAGCTATGAATGCAATCCATGATAAGTTCAATCTTGGAAATAATGATTAGTCCAGCTATCTTGTGACCGATGTACCGGATGTCAGGGGAAACTGACAATGTACGAGGCGTCAGGGGAGACTGCCAATGCACTAGGTGTCAGGGGAGACTGCCAATGCACTAGGTGTCAGGGGAGACTGACAATGTACGAGGTGTCAGGGGAAACTGACAATG
>DGRT01000101.1 GCA_002391105.1 Lachnospiraceae bacterium UBA4381
TTATTCTATTGTTAAAGAACAGTCACCGATTCGCTTTCAAATCAGTGTTTTCTCTGTCGTTTCTCGCGACAGCTTGTATATAATACTACGTAAAAACCGTATAGTCAATATCAAAAATCATTTATTTTTTTCAATTTTTTTGTACAAATTGACAAACAACTATATTACAACACAGAATCATAACATATATACTCAAAAGATACGGTTATAAACTCTATATCAGGTATTAATCTTTCCAAGGAACTGTCTGGTTCTTTCTTCCTTTGGATGCTCAAATACTTCTGTAGGAGTTCCATATTCAAGCACAACACCACTATCCATAAATATAACCTTATCCGATACATCCCTGGCAAATGACATCTCATGAGTTACTATGATCATTGTCATCTTCTTCTCCGCCAGTTCCTTGATTACCTTAAGAACTTCACCTGTAAGCTCCGGATCCAGCGCAGACGTAGGTTCATCAAAACAAAGAATATCAGGTGAAAGTGCCAGCGCCCTGGCTATAGCTACCCTCTGACACTGACCACCGGAAAGCTGATGAGGATAGTTACCCATTCTGTCAGAAAGCCCCATCTGTTTAAGAAGCTCTTCACCCTTCTCATAGATCTCATCTATTATATCAGCCTTATTAGCCTTGTAATCCTCTCTTTTCTTAGCAGCAAGCCTTGGAGCAAGAGTAACATTTTCAAGTGCAGTATATTGCGGAAACAGATTAAAGTTCTGAAATACCATTCCAAAATGAAGTGTACTCTTCCTGATAACACTTTCCTTTAAATACTTTGGATCATCAGCATCAAATACAATATCATCATTTAGCTTTATGATACCACTGTCAGCACGTTCCAAGTAATTAATGCATCTGAGCAGTGTAGTCTTTCCACTACCGGAAGAACCAATTATAGATAACACCTCGCTTTTATCAAGTGAAAAGCAAATATCCTTCAGAACCTCAGTATTACCGAAGGATTTTCCAATATGACTAACTTCTAAAAAACTCATACTTCTATCCTCCTTATCTGAAGAATTCCAGTTTCTTCTCACAGCCGCCAAGAACAAGCGTCAGTATGCCATTACAGATCAGATAGTAAACTCCGGTGAAAAACAGAGGCCATATAACACCTGATATACCCTGACTGCCCTTCATAAATGCCTGACCTGCCCATATTACTTCCTGAAGAGCAATGATTCTTGCCAGAGAAGTATCCTTTACAAGAGTCAGTATCTCATTTGTCATAGGCGGAAGTATCCTTTTTATCATCTGAAGAAGCTTGATCCTGAAAAATATCTGTGTTTTAGACATTCCAAGAACCATTCCGGCTTCCTGCTGTCCGACAGGAATACTTATCATTCCACCTCTGAATATCTCAGAAAAGTAGCAGGCATAATTAATGATAAATGCTACCGCAGATGCTGCAAATCTTCCGGATTCATCACCACCCCAGATAGCATTTCCAAGAACAAGTCCCGGAAAGTAATATATTATAAGAAGCTGAATCATAAGCGGTGTACCTCTTATGATCCATATGATTATCTTAAGCAGTCCCTTAAGCGGTTTAAACCTTGACTGAGTTCCCAGAGAAATCAGAAGTCCAAGAGGAACTGCGCCAAGAAGAGTCACAAAAAACAGCTTAAGCGTCTGCAAAAAGCCCACATTAAGCGCTTTAATTACTATCGGAAATTGTTCTAAAATAGTACCCATTTTAATCCTCATAAATGTACCGCCCCGTAAAGGGCGGTATAGATGTATAATTACTGTTCAATTACTGCAGCCTGAACGCCGTAGGTTTCTGCTGTTTTAAGCATGCTTCCATCATCATAGCTCTTCTTAAAGAAAGCATTAAGCTCCTCAACAAGATCAGAGCCCTTACGGAAACCAACACCATATTCCTCGTCATTAAGACCAACTGTATAGGTGAGCTTATCGTAGCTTGTTCCTTCACCAACCATAGCTGCTGCCATAAGTGAATCTATTATTGCTGCGTCAGATGTTCCTGCGGCTACTTCCATAAGTGCACTTGCCTGATTAGATACGGAAGTATATTTGAACTCATGAAGCTTAGCCATGGATTCACCTGCACTACCAACCTCAACAGCAAAGTTAAGATCTGCAAGGCTCTCCTCTGTCTGGTACTGATCAGCCTTATCAGTAGGAACTATAACTATCTGTGCGTTATTACAATATGGCTTTGAGCAGTCCATAGCACTCAGCACTTCATCTGTAAGTGTCATACCATTCCATACACAGTCAATATTACCGGAATCAAGTTCAAGGGCTTTGTTATCCCACTCTATCTCAACAAACTTAGCCTCTACACCAAGACTCTCAGCAAAAGCAGTAGCCATATCAGCATCGAAGCCTACCCAGTTGCCGGATTCATCTTTATAGTCCATAGGCTCGAAATCCGTAATACCTATAACAAGTGTTCCTTTTTCCTGCACCTTAGCCTTATCAGCAACTGTTCCATCTGCAGTTTCCTCTGCTGCACCAGCCTCTGTAGCCGCCTGGGTATCGGCTGTTTCACCAGATGCTCCATTTCCACAACCATAAACTCCAAGGCATAACGCTGCTGCCATAAATAATGCTGCTAATTTTTTACGCATGATAATTTCCCTCCCTTTTATTATCATTTACCAAGCTTTTTATAAACAAAAGCGTTACAAGTGTAGCAGAAAATAAAAGTTCGGTCAACGAGTAATCACTCACACCTTAAAATCTCTGATAACCTCCAGAGCAGGAAGTGTATTTCCTTCATAATCAAAAAGCGCCTGATTAGCCCATTCATTTCCACCAGGTCCTTTTTCGCCGGTATATTCCAGTGCAGCCTCATTTGCCCAGCCACAGCCCGGAACAGGAATCCATGCCGGTTCCCAGTAGAAGAAGCCAAGCCCACCTTCTATCCGGGCTATACGATTCATCACATCCAGCATGAAGTCACTCTGCCCCTGCTCAGTCATAGGGTAAGGAAGCTTCTCTACCAGATCAGGTCTTGTAGCCTTGCCCTTTAGATTCTTCTCAAGCCATGCCACTCTTTTCTCGTCACTACTGAGTTCATTTTTTATGTCATCGGGTATCTCGTGCTCTCTGTAGTCCTCCATGGAAAATCCCATAGAAACCTCTGCAACAACTATCTTCTTGCCATATCTTTTTGCCATATCTTCCATATTATATGAAAGCTCCTCCAGAGTCCCATGCCAGAAAGGATAGTATGAGAGTCCAATAATCTGAAAATCCTCGCCTCTCTTAATGAAGTTATCAAACCATTCTACATACATGGAATTATAGCCGCCATTATCCAGATGCAGCATTATAGGAACATCCTTATCTATAGCCCTGACACCCTTTATTCCGGCGTTAATAAATCTGGCAATATTATCAAATTCCGGTTTCTTACCAAGAGGCCACAGAAGTCCGTTGGTTATCTCATTTCCAACCTGAATCATCGTAGGTGCAGCATCGGAATCATGAAGCGCCTTCATCACATCAACCGTAAATCTGTAAACTGCATTTTCAAGTTCTTCTGTTGTAAAGCCTTTCCATGCCTTGGGAACAACCTGCTTGCCCGGATCTGCCCAAAAATCACTATAGTGAAGATCAAGAAGCACACCCATACCAAGACTTTTGGCACGACCGGCAAGCTTTATAGTCTTGATAAGATCATTAGTACCGGCACCATAAGGATTTCCATTTTCATCATACGGATCATTCCAGAGTCTGAGACGTACATAGTTAGTGCCATAGCTTTTCAGAATCTCCAGGGCATCACCCTCGGCACCATGATCGTAAAACCTTGCTCCGCACTCTTCCTCTTCTATTAAAGTTGATATATCCATTCCTTTTATAAAATCAGCCATTTTTTTCCTTTCGCAATTACCTGTTAGTATTATTCTTAGCACATTTCCATATAAGAATAAATGGGTGGAAAGAGACATATCCTCTCCCCACCCATAATACTAATCAAAATCAGTTATTCTGTCATACATTTTACGATATTTGATACGGATTATCTCATTCTTCTCCAGAATATCCTTTTCGTCACCTGTATACTGACATCTGAGGCAGTAATATTCTTCCTTGTCCTTATCGTAGAACATATCAATATCCAGGTCTCTCATAAAACACATAGGACAGCGGTAATTTAGTCTGCCCTTTCCAGCCTGAGCCATGTCTTTACTACCTCCTTATCATGAACATTAGTCTGATATCCAAGTGTGAACATAGGTGAAAATGCATAACCTTCCTTGATATAGCTTTCTCCCTTTTCAGAATCTGTCTCCATAGAAACAAAGGTCTTGATCTGAGGAATAACAGCCTGAGCTACCTTTCCACCTGCCACAGCAGCTTCACGGCATTTATATTCATAGTCTATAGTCTCTGCTGCGTCACCACTTCCAACCGTAAGTCTTATGCCCTGCATATCTTCTGAATACTCGGTTGTTCCATAGCAGGCAACCATATATTCATTTATAGTAACCTCTGCATCAGGATCACTCATTTCCAGTATATTTCTCTCAATCTTAACCGAAGACGAGCCCTCTTCAAAGGTTATTATGGTCTGAAGCTTAACAGTAAGATCAGCAAATTCGATTTCCACAGGATCAAGAGTAAGTACACGCGCCTTCCTATCCTGATAAGCTTCTTCGCTAAAATGTGCATGTGTTCTGCATAATGCCAGATCAACCTCTTCACCCTTATAGCTTACCTTTGCACTTCTGATAGTACCCTCACCAGCATAATGAGTAAAGTAGCCTGCTCTGTATTTTTCCTGAATCAGGAAAGGATATGAAGCATCTGTAATATGCGGTGTTCCTATACCTATAGGCCATTCAAGCTTAGCAGCATATGGTCTGAGATCAACTATGGCACCACCCTGATCCATATTTACGCAAACTCTCATATAAGGATCCGAGTACCAGAAAAGCTGTTTCTCCGAGCCGTAAAGTATATCCTTCCAGAGCGCGCACTCGGGTTCGGTATAGGTCTTGTTCTCACGGTAAAAATCAGCAAACTCCGCCATGGTCATATCTATAAGCTCGCCTTCCTTTTTCAGCTTACCATAGTATGCCATACCATCCTCGTAGGATTTTTTAAGAAGCTCATAAGGTGCTTCCCAGCGTCCCATCTTATTTAACCATCCGGGTCCGACGAACATCATATTATAGGAGTAGCCATTATTGAACTTGCCCAGATGTCTGTACTGGTCGATAAGATTATAGAGATATGGATATTCCCAGGTCTTACTGTCATATATCATTCCGCGGAGTACATTCTGCGGATGCGTTCCAAAGTTAGAGCCATTTCCATCGTAGCATGCCAGAAGATCTCTGGAAAGGTGAGGGATAGCTACGATACCACTATCCTCCTCCTCATTTGCAGCAGGTGCATGTGTATTGACCTTCGAAGGTATCCATGGATTCCAGGGACCTCCATCCATAAATGTGTACCAGGAATTGTTACAGGTATGATATGCCTTCGGTCCCTCTTCCCAGCAGGTTGCAACGGCACATTTTACAGACGGATACTTAGCCTTAATATAGTTAATAAGATCCGCATCCATATAATAGGAACCTGTCGATTCCGGATAGAAGCCAAATGAATCATAGAACTTTCCGAAAACATCATCTACTATGGCTTTCTTGTCCTCCATAGAGAACATCCATATACAAAAATCCTTAGTCTTATATTTCTCTCTGAACTCCTTGCAGGGAAGTCCCAGAAGAGAAAGTGATATCTCATCACCATACTTATCGTGATGCTCTTTTGCAATAGATACAGCTTCATCATTAAACAGACTTGCATAGGTCATCTGAATAGTTGTCTTGAGTCCGTTCTTATGAGCTGTTTCCTGCTGAAATTTGAATATATCAAGCGACTCAGTAAGTAGAGCCTTACGGCCTATATCCTCAGCTTTGCCCTGACCGGTAACCTTTTCTGCATATTCAGGAACCATTTCGGGGCGATGAATAATATTTACAACAAACGTATCCTTCATAATATATAAACCTTTCTAGTCCATATCTAGATTTGCAAAGCAAATCTAGCCCTTTGTAGCACCACCTGCTACGCCTTCTACGTAATACTTCTGCATCAGTACAAACAGTATTGATATCGGGATTGATATCAGCAGACCGCCTGCGCAGAAAATCGAGAAATACTTATTAATAAGTGATTTGTCCAACATATTGTAAAGTCCGATTGCTACTGTCCAGTCCTTTGAAAGACCTGAATTCAGCATAAGCTTTGCGAATACAAAGTCCCCCCATGGAATAAGGAAGGAGTTGATTACCTGATAAACTATGATTGGCTTACATATAGGTACGATAACCTTGGTAAGTGTCTGAAATTCATTAGCGCCCTCTATCCTTGCAGCCTCACGCAGGGAAGCAGGAATAGTATCCATATAACCCTTTACTATAAGGTAACCCAGTCCGGAACCGGCGGAATAAACGATAATCATACCCAGATGGCTGTTTGTAAGTCCGATTGACTTAAGTATGAAATATATTGCGATCATGGACAGTACGCCCGGGAACATATTAAGTATAAGTGAAAGTGTCATAAGTCCCTGACGACCACTGAACCTCATACAGCTAAATGCATAAGCAACCATGAATACAAATATAGTTGATATAATGCAGGTAAATATGGCTATGATAAATGTATTCTTAAACCATACCGCATACTTAACAACCGAATCCGGTTTAAACAGTATGGTTCCAAAGTTCTTAAAGGTCCACTCCTGCGGGAAGAAATGAGATATATTAATTCCCGGATAAGCACTGAAGGCTGTAACGACCAGCCAGAGAATAGGTATCAGCCATATAACAGAGAGTATTACCAGACCAACATGCGCAAATATAGTTCCTGTAATTCTTTTCGCTCTCATTATTGATATACCTCCTCTCTTCCACCAGACATCATCTTGGTAAAGGATATAATCGTAAATACAGCACAGATAATAAATACTATGATACCGATAACCGAAGCCATCTTATAGTCATAATATTCATTTGTCAGTCTGAACAGCCAGGTTACAAGAAGGTCAACCTCCTTACCATGTGAGTTGGCAAGAGCCTGATCTGTAGTAACATATACATCCTGTGTCAGCAGATATATAACATTGAAGTTATTGATATTCTTTACAAAGTCTGTGATAAGTGCAGGTCCCTGAATAAACAGTATATAAGGCATGGTTACATGCATAAATATCTGAAATGAGCTTGCACCATCTATTTTTGCAGCTTCAATCTGATCTGTCGGAATATTCATCAGAACGCCTGTTGATATAAGCATCTGATAAGGAATACCAACCCAGATATTGATAAGTATGATCATAACCTTTGCCCAGCCCGGACTTGTGAGGAAAGGAATATAATTAATACTCTTACTTACAAGACCCATTTTCTGGAAAAGTGCTGTGATACCCCAGCTTGAACATATGGAGTTTACTATACCTGTATCTGCAAAGAAGTTTCTTACAAGAAGAAGTGTAACGAACTGAGGAACTGCTATTGCTACTATGAAGAGCGTTCTCCAGAGCTTTGGAGCCCATACAAGCTTGGAATTGATAAGTCTTGCAAGAAGAACTCCACCTATAAATGTAGTAAATGTAGCAAGGACAGCCCATATAAATGTCCAGCCAAGAATCTTACGAAATGCATATCCAAAGGTTGATGTTATAGAGCCACTGAAAAGCTTGGCAAAGTTTGAAAAGCCAACCCATGTAAACAGTGCATTTGGAGGCATATGATTCTGATCATAGTTTGTAAATGCGATTGCGATAAGTATAAGTATTGGAAGTATATTCATAAGAACAACTCCAAGTACCGGAAGTGACAGAAGTGTCAGATGGAACTTACTTCCTACCATATCATGAAGATCATCCTTAAAGGTGTTAGGCTTTATACCCCTCTTCGCATCCATCTGTATTTTATAAAGATTCTTGATATTACTGATCCAGAATACAATAAACATAAATATAGTAAAAAGAACTACAACTGATGTCAGTAATATCATGAAAGAATTATCGTAGTCATTAACAGTACTCTGCATAGTGAGCGGATCAAACACCTGCTCTCTCTGTACAGTTCCAAGTGTTCCGAACTTTGAAAGCGCCGGAGCACCAAAAAGTATCATCATAACGATGAAACATATTTCAACAATAAATATCAGTAGTCCGTGAATGATCTGCTTATTAAACAGATATCCGGCTCCCATAAAAACAGTTGAGAGTTTTACGCCAATATTTCCCTTAGCAAGAGCCTCTCCCAGATCCTTAAAGTATCTGGCAACACCAGCAAAAAATCCGGTTTTCTGTGGTTCCGTCTCTTTTTTAGCTTTACTTACAGCCAACTGCTTCACCCCTTTCTATAGAGTATTATCCTAAAGTTATAGCCCCATACCACCCTAATGATATGGGGCTATAAAAGTTAAATATTATTTTTATCCTGTAATTCTGTCCTGTTACTCAACCGGCGCTGTGATACCCTCAACTGCTGTATCAAGAAGCTCCTGAAGATCTATATTGTCAGGATTTCCGCTTGCAAGAATCTGTCCAAGTGTCTCTGCAGGACTCCAGTAATTTCCACCAATTACCTGAGGAGTTGAATAAGGAGCCTGAGCTGCAAGTGCTGCAATAGCCTTATCGTTCTGAACTGCATCTGCAGATGCTGCAGCAATATTTGAAGGACCAAGATTTCTAGCTTCAAATCTAGCTGTCTGAACCTCTTCAGATGTAAGGTACTCAGCAAGAAGCATTGACCAGCCTACATTCTTGGAATGAGGATTAACACCAACAAGCTTGAAGCCTGAGTAAGAAGAAAGCTGATAGTCGCCACCATTTTCTCCACCGATATGCATTGTAGGAAGCTTAGCAGCTTCGTAGTTCTCTCCCCATGCATCTGAAGCAACCTGTGCATTCCAGATACCATTTATAGCTGCACAAACAGTGCCGTCCTGGATACCAGTAACAGTTGTTCCATCATCCATATTTACTACTATACCGGAATCAACTGCTTCGAGGATAGCCTGACAAACATCAGTACCACCTTCAGCATTCCAGTTACAGGAATTAGTCTTGCCATCTTCATTAAGTGTTGCATCAAGTCCGGCAGCCTTGAAGAAGCTGTAGAGATACCAGCCGTTATTGAACTGGATTGCTATCTTCTTTCCTGCCTTGTCAGCGTCAGCCATCATTGCTTCAAGTGATGAAGGATCAGATATTACTGAGCTGTCATAGAACATAAAGTAACCATTATCTGCTGTCATTGGATAAGCATAAAGCTTTCCATCTACAGAAGCAGCATCTACTGAAGTAGAAACATTTGCTGTCTTAACATCATAAGTATATGTGCTTACAACCTCCTGAAGAGCACCTGCATTTACAAGGTCATTGATCTGATCATGTGCAAATGTGTAAACATCAGCCGCAGCCTCAACATCGGCAAGAACTGTATCCTTGGCTGTTGATTCTGACTCAGCGCCGAGTGTAATGTTAAAGGTAACATCAGGATACTTAGCCTTGAAATCATCGATGACACCCTGAGTAAAATCCTGATCCTCTTCGGAAGCCCATACTGTAAGATCTACACTTCCGCTTGTGCTGTTAATCAGATTCTGTACTGCATCCTCAGATGCTGCACTGCTATCTGCTGCTGTGTCTGCAGATGAATCAGCAGCGGTATCAGAAGCGCCTGTATCTGCTCCGGTATCATTTGACTTTCCACAACCTGTTACTGCACCGGCTACCATACATGTTGCGAGTGCTAATGCTAGAAACTTCTTTCTCATAAACTTAATCCCTCCCAAGTTAGATTTGATAAAAATGGTTTACGTTGTCTATACCACCACTGTGGTAAAATGGGTTTTTGTGACCGGCCCCGCGAAGGCAAATGCGCAACCGGTTGTTCGTTGTATTGAATTTAACATATTCTTTAGGTATATGTCAACATTTTTTTTATTATTTTTTTATTTTTTATATTATTTTTTTATTTTTTTTGTTATATTTATATTGTATCTATACAAAAATGTGCAAAAAATAACATTTTAAAGTAAAAATAAAGGGCTCCAAGCCCTTTACTTTCAAAAGATTGTGCAATCAATTACACAGCTTAATATTCGCAACTATCCAACTCCTACACTCAAGAAAATATTTAAATTGCGCATATTTTGCACGCTGAAACGCGGGTAAATAGTATTGTTACTGGGTTGATCCCTTTAGCATCACCTCATAACTCAGGAGTGACCTCTCTTCAACCTTTTCACCCTCTATAACCTTGAACAGCTTACGACAGGCAAAGTTGCCAAGCTCCTTCGGATCATACTGCAGCGCTGTTACCGCCGGCTGGTTATTTGCAAGAAGATCACTATTATAAAAAGAGGCAATCTTTATCTTGTCCGGTATTATAATATTGTCACGATGCAGCTTAAGAAGCGCTGTATAGCATATCCGGTCGTCCATACATACCAGACATTCTGCACCAAGAGATATGGCTGTATCAACAGAACGCTCTATATCATCATCTGTCTCATTATTCAGGAGCAGCATGTCCTGATCCAGCTTCAAACCATACTCCTTAAGAGCATCCTCAAAGCCCTTCTGACGGGATATATTAACTACATGCGATGTGGAACCACCGATTAACGCCAGCTTCTTTATACCTTTCATCAATAGAATAGATGTCATTTCTTTACAGGCAGAAACATGGTCATTGTCTATCTGGATAACATTTTTCTCGTAGGTACTTCCAATTACTACAAAAGGAATATTACTTTTCTTGAGATACTTTATTGAAATATCATCCACCAGTGTTCTTCCTATGATCAGCCCGTCAACCTTTTTATTCTCAACTATTCGCTTAAGCTGGGCTATATTATCATCATATACTATAGAAATAAGTATGTCATAATTCTCAGACATTGTAACTTCACTTACTCCCATCATGCATCTTTGGAAAAATGGAAGATCAGTTGCTATGGTATCGCCGGGAATAACCCATCCTATATTATAAGTCCTCTGATCAGCCAGCCCCTTTGCCATAGGATTGGGCTTATAATTAACCTCATCTATATACTCAAGGATTTTATTTCTGGTTTCTTCACCTATCCTTCCCTTACCGGATATCGCTCTGGATACTGTAGTTTTGGATACACCCAGCGCATCAGCAATATCGCCAATAGTTTGATTCTTATGACTATTCATAGTATTAACCATCTCTTTCATATATAAAATGCAGATATAATATCCTGATATTCAGATACTATTCCTTTGACTGATTCAAATTTTATTACCATTTGACTTTACAATCAAATTGCGCTGTGTTATACTTTGCGCAATCGGTTGTCTAAGCCTAATTTAGCATTATAACAACTTATTGTCAACTAATAAATGAATAGCATTGCTCTATAATGTACAAGTTTTTTTACCGCCATGAATAATAATACATATTTGTTCTTATTTATGTTCTTATTTATGGTTTTCATTTATGGCTCTCATTTATGGTTTTCATTCATGGCTCTCATCTTTAGAGAAGCACAATGGAGATTAGTGAAGCATAATAGTGATCTGTGGCAATACTATAAACTATTTTTACTTAAAGCCTTAAACCCGAACTCAGAAAGGATAATATAATGAATAATAATAAAATACTGTTTGGCGCAGCATATTATCTGGAATATATGCCATATGACAGAATCGATGAAGATTTCAAATTGATGAAGGATGCAGGAATCAATGTAATACGAATAGCTGAGTCCACCTGGAGTACCTGGGAGCCGGAGGATAATGTATATAACTTCTCTCTCCTGCGCCGTATGCTGGACAAGGCTGAGGAATACGGTCTTGATGTAATAGTAGGAACCCCTACATATGCTATCCCATCCTGGCTTCAGAAAAAATATCCCGATATTATATGCGAAACCACCAGTGGTCATCCTATATATGGTCATAGACAGATACATGATATAACTAACCCTGACTTTCTCTTCCATGCTGAAAGAATCATCAGAAAGGTCCTGGAGGAAGTTTCTGATCATCCTGCTGTCATAGGTTATCAGATTGATAATGAAACCAGAAGCGGTGATGCTGCATCCGAAAGAGTTCAGAAGCTGTTTCTTGAGGATCTCAGAAAGAAGTATCCCGATATTGAAAAGTTCAATCATGAATTTGGTCTGGATTACTGGAGCAACCGTATTAATTCCTGGGATGATATGCCGGATATCAGAGGTACTATAAACGGCTCACTCTCAGCCGCATTTAAAGCGTGGCATAGAAATGAGATAAGCAAGTACCAGATGTGGCAGCATGATATTATTAGAGAATATGCAAAGCCTGAACAGTTCATCACCCACAATTATGATTATTCCTGGAAGGGATATTCCCACGGTATCCAGCCGCTGGTTGATCAGCAGGAAGCGGCGAAAGCTGTAGATATTGCCGGAGTAGATATATATCACAGATCTCAGGATTTCTTTACAGGAGATACCATAGCCTTTGGCGGCGCCGTCGGAAGATCCATGAAAAAGTCCAACTATCTCGTTCTGGAAACCCAGTCTCAGGGAAGACTGGACTGGCTGCCATATCCGGGTCAGCTAAGACAGGCATACTACAGTCATCTTTCGTCCGGCGCAAACAGTGTAATGTACTGGAACTGGCACTCTATCCACAATTCCTTTGAAAGCTACTGGAGAGGAATATTAAGCCACGATCTTAGGATAAATGCAGCATATAAGGAGCTTGCCGTAACAAGAAAAGAAGCTGCCCAACTGGATCCTCTGCTCATAAATCTTAAGAAGGACTGTCGTATAGCCATAATAGCTGATAACAGAAGTCTGGTCGGGCTCGATGAATTTCCGATAAATGATGTCTCTGATGCTGAATACCAGCCGCACGATCACTGGTCTGACCCGTCAGAAAGACCGGAGACCCTTGATTATAACACTATTCTTCGATGGATATATGATACCCTCTACAATATGAACCTCGAAGCTGATATAATATATACATCTGATATCTGTTCTGACGAACCGGAAAGCAGTGCCGATAGCCTTAAAAATAAATATCCTGTCATAATAGCACCTGCGCTCTACTCTTCTACAGAGGAAACTATAGAAAAGCTTAGAGAATATGTACAGCATGGCGGACACCTGATAGCAACCTTCAAGAGCTTCTACAGTGATGAAGAGCTAAAGATATATGATGACCTTCAGCCGCATGGAATGACCGACATATTCGGAGGCAGCTACCAGTCCTTTACAAGACCGGATAATGTATCTGTCTGTTTTAAAGAAAATGATACATCATGTACGCCTGTTCATACAGCTCATTTTATGGAAATGCTTACGGCTGATAAGGATGAAAATGTATGGGCTGCCTATAATCATAAATACTGGAATCGTTACTCGGCTGTTCTTCATAACACTGTGGCAAATAATGCCGGCAGCGGAACTTATATAGGCTGCTTCATGGAAAAAAAGGGACTCGAAATAATATTCAGAAGGGTTGCTGAGCTCGCGGGAATAGAGGTGCCGGATGCGCATTTTCCTGTAATCATCAAGGAAGGCACCAATCAGAAAGGCAGCCACATAGCGTATTACTTTAACTACTCTTCTGAGGTAGTCGAAACGGTTTATAGGGGCAAAACCGGAACTGAGCTTTTATCTAATGAGGAAATATCAGATGGCGACATACTTGCCATTCCTGACTGGGGCGTAAAGATCATCATGACAGAATAAAAAGTCAGAGTCTATCTTATGTACAATCAATATAATCCAAGTAACTAATCAGTTCATGCAATCAAAAATAAAAATGCGAAAGGACAAGGAAAATGAAAACAAACGAAGTAATCAGCTACATCGAAAACGGCAAAATGGATGAAAAGCTTATGGACATTTATCTGGATGAGACAAAGCTTACATATCAAAAAGAAAGATATATAAATGCGGTTAAACAGTTTGTTTCTATATTTGACGAGACGGAGGCTGATATAGAAATATACAGCGCTCCGGGGCGTACTGAGGTTGGCGGAAACCATACAGATCACCAGCATGGTGAGGTGCTGGCGGCTTCTATCAATGATGACGCTATCGCAATAGTTAAAGCAACTGATGATAACATGATAAGTGTTCAGTCAGCAGGTTATGACATGATCACTCTTTCACCGGATAATATAGAAAAGGTAGATAGCGAGGAAGGAACAACCAGATCTCTTATACGCGGTATGATAGCAGCAGCAAAGCAACGAGGCTTTAAAGCCGGCGGCTTCAAGGCTTATATCACCAGCGATGTGCTTGGAGGTTCAGGACTCTCCTCTTCTGCTGCATTTGAAACTATAATCGGAAATATCATATCCGGTCTTTATAATAATATGGAGATAGATCCCGTAACCATTGCAATCATGGGACAATATGCTGAAAATGTTTACTTCGGCAAACCCTGCGGACTTATGGATCAGATGGCATGTTCGGTAGGCAGTCTTATCCATATTGACTTTGAATCTCCTGCTGATCCTAAGATTGAAAAAGTCGAACTGGATATGAATAAGGCAGGATACAGCCTCTGCATTACAGATACCAAGGGTAGTCACGCTGATCTTACTCCTGACTATGCTGCTGTTCCTGCAGAGATGAAAAGTGTTGCAGCCTTTTTGGGAAAAGAAGTACTTCGCGAGGTACCTGAAGCCGAATTTATGGAGAAGCTTCCCGAGATAAGAAAAGAGCTTGGGGACAGACCTGTTCTCAGAGCACTGCATTTCTATAATGAAAACCGCAGAGTTGAAGGCCAGTTTAACGCCTTGAAAAAGGATGACTTTGATACATTTCTCAGACTCGTAAAGCAGTCGGGTGACTCCTCATATAAATACCTTCAGAATGTATATTCAAACAAAAGTATTAATGCACAGAACGTATCCATAGCTTTATGTATAAGTGAAGCTGTACTGGGCGAGGATGGCGGTGTTGCAAGAGTTCATGGCGGTGGATTCGCTGGAACCATTCAGGCTTTTGTCAGAAACGAAAAGGTCAATGAATATAAAGCCGCTCTCGACAAAATATTTGGAGAAGGCTCATGTGCAGTACTGAAGATACGAAAATATGGCGGAATCAAGGTATTATAATCGCCTAGCCTGTTTTCTACGAAAACTCCTGTTCAATGATACTTAGGCTTCGCCTCATTTAGATATGAACAGACACAAAATATAAAAATAAAGAGGATAATATAATGGATATCAACAGACTAATCGCAGAACTTGTAAGCTACGGAATACATAACAATCTGATACAAGATGATGATAAAGTTTATACTATCAATAAACTGCTGGAGTTTTTCAGATTAAACAGTTATACAGAGCCTGAAAAGGATGTTCAAAAAGAATATGAAGAGAGCCCTCGCGCACTTTCCCTTATTCTGGAGGATATACTGGAATATGCACTGGATAACAAGCTTCTGGAATCAGATACAATTACCTATAAAGACCTGTATGATACTGCTGTAATGGGACTTATCACTCCTCCACCTTCAAGTGTAAGAGCTGAATTTAAGATGCTTTATGACCAGTCTCCAAAGCAGGCTACGGACTACTACTACGCTTTCAGCAAGGCAACCAACTATATCCGTACTGATCGTATAGCAAGGGATGAAAAATGGATTACCAAAACCGAGTTCGGTGATCTGGATATCACCATTAATCTTTCTAAGCCGGAGAAGGATCCGAGAGATATTGCCGCTGCGGGAAAAGCTAAAAAGTCCGGATATCCTTCCTGCCTTTTATGTCTTGAAAATGAAGGCTATGCAGGGCATGTATCCCATCCTGCAAGACAGAACCACAGGGTAATACCTATCACTCTTGATAATGAGCAGTACTATCTCCAGTACAGCCCCTATGTTTATTATAATGAGCATTGCATAATATTTAACGAAAAGCATACACCTATGAAGATAAACAGATCTACTATGAAGAAGCTTCTGTCCTTCGTGGAGCTGTTCCCTCACTATACTGCAGGCTCAAATGCAGACCTTCCGATTGTGGGAGGGTCTATACTGTCTCATGATCATTTTCAGGGTGGCGGTTATGAGTTTCCAATGGTAAGAGCTCCTTATGAAAAGGAATTCGCTATACCGGGCTATGAGGATGTTCATGCCGGAATCATCAAATGGCCTATGTCAACCATCAGACTTCAAGGTTCCTCTATACAAAGAATAGTTGAACTAGCTGATCATATACTGACCAACTGGAGAGCTTACACAGATAAAGAGGCATTTATTCTAGCTGAAACAGACGGGGTTCCACACAATACCATCACTCCTATCGCAAGAACCAGAAAGCTGTCAGAGGATAAAACTGTATTTGAGATAGATCTGGTGCTTAGAAACAATATTACTACTGAGGAGCACCCACTTGGAGTATATCATCCTCACGCAGTTTATCATCATATCAAGAAGGAAAATATAGGACTCATAGAAGTAATGGGACTGGCTGTTCTTCCAGCAAGACTTAAAAAAGAGATGGCTGAACTGGAAGCAGCTATCATAAACAAGGAGAATCTTTATAGCTATCCGGAGCTTGTCAGTCATATAGAGTGGGCTATGGAATTTCTTCCAAAATATGGTTATGAGATCAAATATACTAAAGGCTCTATTGCCTGCATCGAAGCGCTATCTAAGGATCATTCAGCAGATGGTTTACATAAAATCATTCAGGATGAAATAGGCTTTGTATTCTCCGGTGTTCTGGAGGATGCCGGTGTTTATAAGCGAAATGAAGATGGAATGGATGCCTTCATGCGATTTATCAAGACACTTTAATAAGTATAAGCTACAAAAACTTCCCACAGGAAATTTATTAAATCTCTGATGTGGGAAGTTTTTATTTACTATCAATATTATGATTTGGGTGTCACCTTCTCATTACGAAGTACTATTACCGCCATGATTATAGCCACGATTACCATCGGAATCATCCCAATAACACCATTTGCTGCAGGGCCTAAAATCATCAGGCTGTTTGCCTTTTTCTCTATATTCATATTCCAATAAAATAGTGGTAAGTTGGCTATTGCATTAAAAACGCCATGAAAAAGCGCCGGAAACCAGATACATTTTGTTTTATCATATACTATCTCAAGTAACACTCCCATCACTATACAATTGACTGAAAAAACAACAGGTCCAAGTACAGGTGCACCCAGATAATCTTTTCCATATTCATATCCCGCGATTAGCATTACAGGAAAATGAAATGCCGCCCAGATAACTCCACCTATAATCCAGGTCGAAACTCTTCCAAATCCTTTTCTTAGTTCCTTATAGAGAAAACCTCTCCATCCGGCTTCCTCTCCAACTGCAATGAACATATTTATAAATCCGGCATATGTTATAGATGAAACAGCCACTACTCCAGTATATAACACCGGACTGATTCCCTGTGATTCAAGCTGTCCCAGCATATCTACTCCCAAATCCTCACCCTGTTTTCTCAGGTATGACTCGGCAGTGGAATCAAAAAGATCAGGATAGATGGCATAGAACAGTACAGCACCAAGTATTACTGCTACAGCCGGAATAAGTATTGACCAGAATATCCATCTTACATTTCCCTTTAGTCTAGGTTTCCAGCCCATACCTTTAAGTGTTTTATTCAAGATTAATGCAGCCAAAAGAGGTACATACATTGAAATAGCAACTACATATCTAAAAACTGTTGTTCCAGCCATTCCCGGATTTTTTAAACTATATATTGAGGCAGGTATCTGCAGAGCCCATGCAATTATATATGTAATAGCAACAAAACTAATAATCTTTTTCTTATCCATTTTTTTCCTCCCTTAAACAATCTGAGATGTGAGAAATTTTGTCATTTAATATTTCTTATGTATGACTTGTATTGTTTGTATCATTTATTGTAATACAGACTATACATTATTTTATTATCCTTGTCAAGATTATTCGTAACTACTTTTTAATGATTTTTATTATTCTTCTGATAGATTATTCTAAATTAATAAAACTTCCCAAACCATTTTGTTTTAGGAAGTTTTAGTAAGTTATATATAATAATTAAAATCTGATAATTTCAAACAGGTAATTCCTGTCCGGTAATCATCAATTAATAATCCGAAAAAGCGCCCGCTAATCCGATTCCCATAGCTGCAAAAATTATCATAAACAGTACGGATACTACTACACCTATTAACATACTAAGCAGGATACCACGTGCATAGTTTCTGACATTTATATTCTTGCCGGAACCAAAAGCATTTATAAACAGAAGTATTATACCTGCAATAGGTACGCATGAATAAAGGAGTGAATAACCAAGATATCCAAGTGGTGATATAGGCTTATACTCCTCCGGAATACTACCTGAATATGCAGAAGACTGAGTATTCATACCCTGAGGCTGCTGATAAGAAGCATTAGGAGTCTGCTGCTGCATATATGTATTCTGATTATTCTGATTATTCTGATACTGATTTGAAGCGCCCTGCTGATACTGATTTGCATTTGGCTGGAACTGCTGTGCAGGAACAACCGGAGTTACAGGCTGCACATTTGAATCAGAAAGTATAGATGAACCTGTAACAGGTGCAGGTGTAACAACCTTATCTGCAGGAGCCTGTGGCTGATGCTCTCTTGGAGTATCAGGATCTATAAACGGTTTAGGTGCTTCTTTATCCTGAATATTTGCAACCTGAGCTTCTACTTCACCAAAGCCTGTCTGTGAGGCTCCGGTATCAGAAGAAAGAGGTCCGGACATATCAAATGTAAGAACTGTTGTTCCACTTTCCGGATCATATTCTTCCGGTGGTGCCTCTTCTATAGGAATATCCATAATTGAATCAGATGCCTTACCAGCCGCAGCCGCATTAAATGCTGCTGTATCAGAAACATTCATCTGCTTAAAGGCTCTGAGATCTGCTCCACAATTAGGACAAAAATCAACTGTGTCAGGAACATTACTTCCACAAATATTACAAAACATCATTAACCTCCTCACTCTATGGTCAGTATAGTAAAAGCTAAGACATACTATATTCTAAGCAGTAACTATCAAGACCTGCTTTATATTACAAACACATATCAAGTTTACTCCAACTTCGCTATATTTGCAATTAGGTTTTAACTAACAGGTTTATTAATTATCCCCCTCCATACGGCTCAGCTTGGCAGCCTGGTCGGCTGCGGTAAGCGCATCAATAAACTCATCCAGATCTCCGTCAAGAACTCCATTCAGATTGTAGGAAGTAAGCTTGATCCTGTGATCGGTAACTCTGCTCTGAGGGAAGTTATAGGTACGTACCTTCTCAGATCTGTCACCGGAACCTATCTGGCTTCTTCTGGCTTCAGACTCTGCATCATGTGCCTTCTGCAGCTCCAGGTCATAAAGCTTTGTTCTAAGGAGAGCAAATGCCTTTGCCTTGTTCTGTATCTGTGACTTCTCTGTCTGGCTATATATAACTATTCCGGTAGGATAATGTGTAAGACGTACAGCCGAGTCAGTTGTATTGACACACTGAC
>DGRT01000159.1 GCA_002391105.1 Lachnospiraceae bacterium UBA4381
GTTAAGGAAAATATCAGAAAAAAGTTTCAGGACGAGAAGCTTCCTCTTGTTGATGAAGTAATAGAACTTGACAAGCAGAGAAGAGATATTCAGGCTGAAGCTGATCAGATACGTGCAAATAAGAATAAGATTTCCAAGGAAATTGGTGCTCTTATGGCAGCGGGAAAGAAGGAAGAGGCTGAAGAGGTAAAGAAGCAGGTAGCTGCATCTGCTGAGAGACTTAAAGAACTTGAAGCTAAGTTCCCTGAGATTGAAGAGAAGCAGAATGCCATAATGATGAGAATACCTAATATTATTGACGCATCTGTTCCAATTGGTAAAAATGATACTGAAAATGTAGAGCTTGAGAGATTCGGCGAGCCTGTTGTTCCTGATTTTGAAGTACCTTATCATACTGATATTATGGAGAAGCTTGGTGGAATAGATCTTGATTCTGCCAGAGATGTTGCCGGAAATGGTTTCTATTATCTTCTTGGTGATGTAGCAAGACTTCATTCTGCAGTCCTTACTTATGCCAGAGATTTTATGATAGACAAAGGATTTACATATGTTATTCCTCCATATATGATCAGAAGCGATGTGGTTTCCGGCGTTATGAGCTTTGATGAGATGGAAGACATGATGTACAAGATTGAGGGTGAGGATCTCTTCCTTATTGGTACCAGTGAACATTCCATGATTGGTAGATTTGTCGGAAAGATGATAGATGAGGATAAGCTTCCTCTTACACTCACAAGTTATTCCCCATGCTTCCGTAAGGAGAAGGGTGCACATGGTAAGGAGGAAAGAGGTGTCTATCGTATCCATCAGTTTGAGAAGCAGGAAATGATAGTAATCTGTAAACCGGAAGAGTCTATGGATTTCTTCAACAAAATGTGGAATTACACAGTAGAGCTTTTCCGTACACTTGATATTCCTGTCAGAACACTTGAATGTTGTTCCGGAGATCTTGCAGATCTTAAGGTTAAGTCTCTTGATGTAGAAGCATGGTCACCAAGACAGAAGAAATATTTTGAGGTAGGAAGCTGCTCAAATCTTGGAGATGCTCAGGCGAGAAGACTTAAGATAAGAGTAAAGGATGCAGATGGAAATAAGTATCTTGCTCATACACTTAACAATACTGTAGTTGCTCCACCTCGTATGCTTATAGCATTCCTTGAAAACAACTTAAATGCAGATGGTTCGGTAAATATTCCGGAAGTTCTCAGACCTTATATGGGTGGTAAGGAGAAGATAGAAGTATGTTCAAAATAATGTCGCCGGAAGAAGCGGTTGGACTAATTCAGGATGGTTCATGTATTTGTGTAAATTCATTTCTTGGAATAGAGAATCCTGTAGAACTTCATGAGGCAATATATGATAGTTACAGCAAAACAGGAAGTCCTAAGAATCTTACCATGATATCAAGTGCCGGATTCGGACTTTGGGATGAGAATAAAAATGCTGAAAGATATATTCGTGAGGGTGCAGTAGATAAGCTGATATGTGGACATTTTGGTGCTATGCCCAGTACAAAAAAGCTTGTACTTGAGGATAGATTTGAAAGCTACAATCTCCCTCTTGGCTGTATATCACATGCTATCAGAGCGCAGGCAGGTGGTATTCCCGGTGCACTTTCAAAGGTTGGACTGGATATATTTGTAGATCCAAGAATAGAAGGTCCCGGAATAAATAACATTTCCAAAGATGATAATCTTGTTAAGCTGGTTGAGGTTGACGGGGAAGAATTTCTCTATTATAAGTTGCCCAAAATTGATATAGCTCTTATAAAGGGAACGGCTGCTGACAGAAGGGGCAATATATCATTTGATGATATGTATATGTCGGGTGATGCACTTTCTATCTGTCAGGCTGCAAAAGCAAATGGTGGTAAGGTTATAGTTCAGGTTGATAAGCTTGTGAGAAAGCCTACCAGACCTAGAAATGCTATTATACCGGGCTGTCTGGTTGATGCTATTGTTGTGGTTGAGCAGGAGCCTCTCGGAAGTGGTTATGAAGCGCTTACAGGTAGTTTTGAGATTCCATCCGGTCAGTGGGAAATGTGGGTTGAGATTATCGAAAGACTATCTTCTTCACATAGGCAGAACAGTGCTATTGCTGATATTATTGGAAGACGAGCTAATCAGGAGCTTAAGGAAGGTGACATCGTAAATATCGGAGTTGGTATTCCTGAATCGGTATCACGTTATGCCAAGGAAACAGGAATATTAAATAAGATCACCCTTACTGTTGAATCAGGCGGTGTGGGTGGATTTCCGGCGTCCGGTCCGGTATTTGGTGCAATGATAGGTGCAGCCTCTGTTTATGATATGGCTAACCAGTTCGATCTATATAATAATGGTGGTCTTGATATTTGCTTTATGGGAGCGCTGGAGGTTGATAAACAGGGAAATGTAAATGCTCATCGAAGTGAGAACGCATTTGCCGGAATAGGCGGTTTCGCAAATATTACAGCAAAGACTAAGGTGGTTGTATTCTGCTTATCATTTACTGCTAAGGGACTGTTTGTAGAAGAACAGGATGATAAAATAAAGATACTTCAGGAGGGTTCTATTCCTAAGTTTGTAGATAAGGTTTCAAGTATCAGCTTTTCTGCAAAAAGGGCGCTCCAGAATAAACAGAGAGTGCTTTATATTACAGAGAGATGTGTATTTGAACTTACTGATAAAGGACTTAAGCTTTCTGAGGTTTATCCCGGAATTGACAAGGAGAGAGATATATTATCAAAGTTGCCATTTACGGTTAATGAGTAGTAAATAAAAGTAGTATAGTATAATATTATAGTTAGTGTGTTGGGAGGTATAATGTAACTGTTACCGGTTGTGAAGTAATTAACGATCCGAAGAGAAGTTAAGGACGTATTCTGCGAAGCAGGATATCCTTGCGAATCAATCGACGATCCGAAGAGAAGTATTGAGGGGGTGTAGTATGTTAAAATTAAAAAAATTAATATTGATGCTTCTTATGATTTGTTCACTCATGATGTTATCGGGCTGTATCAGATTTTCTACTACAATTAAGGTAAAGTCCAACGGAAAAGCGGATATAACAATGCTTATGGCTACTGTAAAAACGGATGAAACTCTTGATGATGATACAGAAGATGATGAGGAAGATATAGACCAGCTTGTCAAGGAGGGTTGGAAATACGAAAAATATGATGAGGACAATTATGAGGGATTCTTGTTAACGAAGAAAGATGTTCCTCTGGAAGATCTTGGAAAAAACATGAATAGTGAAGAGTCTCTTGATATGAATACGGACGGACTTTCTGTTACAAAAAAAGGTTCAAAGTATTCTATAAGCTGGGATATATCAGGAAGTGAAGACTATGAGGAGGCTGAGGATTACTCTTCATATCTGGAGTCTGCGGGAGGATACGGAAAGTTTATACTGGAACTTCCTAATAAACCGATAAGTAGTAATGCTCATGAAGTTTCAAAGGATGGGAAGACACTTACCTGGAATATCTTTAGTATGAAAAGTGGTGAGAAAATTGAAGTTGAATTTAGTCTTATTAACTGGCCACTGATAATAGGTATTATTATTGCAATAATTCTAATTATAGTAGCAGTAATTGTAATATTTATAATTAGAAAAAAGAAGAGTGCTAATTCATCATATCCACAAAATAATCAGCAGTATAATAATCTGAATCAGGGTCAGCAATACTATGATCCAAATCAGAGTCAGCAGTATTATGATCCAAATCAGGGTCAGCAATACTATGATCCAAATCAAGGCCAGCAATACTATGATCCAAATCAAGGCCAGCAGTATTATGATCCAAATCAAGGCCAGCAATACTATGATTCAAATCAGAGTCAGCAGTATTATGACTCAAATCAGGGTCAGCAATACTATGATTCAAATCAGGGTCAGCAATACTATGATCCAAGTCAAAATCAGTAATATTATAAAAAATAAGGACCATTATCTCAGATCTCATATGATTTATGAGTCTGGATAATGGTCCTGTTATTTAATATTTGCATGAATTGAAAAGACACTAATATATTAATAATCACGTATTTCGCTTTTATCCTGAGTGATGATTATATAAGCTCCATTTTTAAGCTTCTTCAATACCCAGACCATATCTTCTTCTGATAGGCAGACGCATCCGGAGGTGTACCATTTGTCTCCATTACAATGAAGGAATATGCCTGCACCTATTCCATATACTGTAGGATTTATATTGAATCCGATATTCGCAGCATATTTATATTGCTTGGTATAGTCAATGAGATGCTCACCATCTACCCAGGTTTCGCTTTCAACCCAGGTATTATAGGTTTCTTTTTCGGATGAAAGATATGAGGTCGGTGTTATATCACGATATGTCATTTCAGTACCGGGATTCTCAGCTATACCAAAGGCATAGTTAAGTTCATATGCTCCCAGAGGGGTGGTTTTGTCACCCATAACTCTTTTTGATGGATTGCTAAATCCATTTTTTCCGTAACCACAATACATAGCTTTAGAGCTTTTCCAGGAACCATCAGTCTGCTTTTCCCATAAAGTCAGTTCGTGGTCGATTACGAGAACAATCTGATTAGTGAGCTTGGCGGTTGCTGAATCTGCTATCAGCTCTTCAATAGGAGTATTATCGATCATGATTCCATTTTCATCGATTTCATAACCATCAATAGTAGTGGATACAGCCATTGCACCGGTCTCAGTTAAGTAATACCACTTTCCGGAGGATCTAACCCACTCGGAGGATTTCATGTATCCGTTTGAATCAAAGTAGTACCATTTTCTATTGATCTTAAGCCAACTGCCTGCGGGATACCAGTTGCCGGATTCGAACCACCAGCCCGTACTGTTTTTGTTCCATTTTCCGTACCATGCCGGACTGTACCAGCCATTATTATCCAGCCAGTAACCATCAATGTATTCGCAGCGTGCGTATGTACCATCCCCGTTGTCATACCACCAGCCGTTTTTCTCCTGCACCCATTTTCCTTCTGGCTCTTCTTGAGAATCGCTATCATCGGAAGACTGCTTCTGGGAATCGCCGTTATCGGAAGTCTGTTTCTGAGAATCGTTATCACCAGAAGTCTGTTTCTGGGAAGTGCTGTCATCGGAAGTCTGCTTCTGGGAATCGCTGTTATCAGAAGTCTGTTTCTGTGAATCGCTATCATTGGATGACTGTTTTTGGAAATCGCTATCATCAGTAGCTTGCTTCTGAGAGCTGCTACTGTTAGTGCTTTGTTCTTCTGCAGCCTGCAGGTAAGAATATTTGTTATATCCCGAAAAGATTACAAGAACAGCTATCAGAAGAATTGCGGAAATAATATATCTCGGTTTGAATGGTGCATTTAAATTACTTTTCATATAAAACCCTTTCTATCAACGTAATTCATATAGCTACAGTTGTTTACTGACAACCTTTGGAACGTTGAAAAATAACTGTAAAAAGTTTATTATTTTTTGAGGGATACGTCAATATAGATGACAAAAATTCGATATAAGAGAGAAAAGCTGAGACATAAGAGATAAAGCAGAGAAAGGTGAGAGAAAATGCAGGTATTTATCAGAGACTTCTTGAGAATAGAGCTGTGATTAGCTATAATTAGCATGACTTTAAGTAATACCTGACTTATCATAAAAGCATAACGGAGTATAAAAATGTTACAGAAGAAAGCATTTGCAAAGGTCAATCTCAGTCTGGATATCATCGGGCGAAGAGAGGATGGATATCATCTGGTTCGTATGGTGATGCAGACGCTCGATATATATGACCTGCTAAAACTGGAAAAGCTGGAAGATAATAAGATAGAGATAAGTGTATCTGATTCAAGAGGTGATATGGGAGCAAAGGAAGAAATATCCAGACTTCCGGTTGGAGAGGATAACCTAGTATATAAGGCTGCAAAACAGGTATTGCAGAAGTATCTGTGGAATAAGGGCAGACAGGGTGGTGTCAGTATCACTTTGGAGAAGCACATTCCTATAGCTGCAGGTATGGCAGGTGGAAGCAGTGATGCTGCCGCAGCTATTAAAGGAATAAATGAGCTTTATGAGCTGGGTGTTATGGATCAGGAGCTTATGGAATTAGGTGTAAAGCTTGGGGCAGACATTCCCTACTGTATTATGGGAGGAACCGCTCTTTCAGAGGGAATCGGAGAGAATCTTACAAAGCTGCCACAGCTTTCTGAGACTGTAGTTCTTGTGGCAAAGCCGCCTATCGCTGTTTCAACAAAGGAAGCCTACGGAGATTTCGACAGTTTTCTTGAATCCGGGAAATGGATCGACCATCCGGATGTAGATGGACAGGTAGATGCTATTTATTCCGGTGACATTTTAAAAACTGCTTCCTATTGCAAGAATGTACTGGAACAGGTAACAGGAGGCAAGCATCCGGAGATACAGAAGCTCGAAGAGGTTATGAAGAAATGCGGAGCTTTAAATGCAATAATGAGTGGAAGCGGTCCGACTGTATTTGGTATATTTTCCAATCTTCAGGATGCTGAGAGAGCATATAATGAAATAGAGACTAACAATATGACAGAGCAGCTTTTTATATCCAGAACAGTAGGTGGTAGTTCAGCGATTGTATGAACTGACTAATTAAAACCGTGCTGATAAAGAATAATGAAAAATCAGGATCCTGAACTATAGGAATAGGATACTTTAAAATAAGGTGGACAGAATAATGAATGAGGACTTTCAGGAGAAATTACTGGAAGAAATGAACCGTAGGTCGAGGAATAGCGCCGAGAGAGAAAAGAGAAGAAGGCAGGTTATGAGAAACAGATTTATACTTGCTTTCACATGCACACTGGTGATTCTGGGAGCTATCGTACTGGGAATATTTATCATCAGGAAAGACTCTGAAGCAGGTACTTCAGAAAAAACCAGCCAGATTACTTCCGGGGATAAAGGAGCAGCAGGAAATGCCGATGGTTCGGGAAATGCGGCTTTAGTAGAAGGTAATTCTTCCGGAGATAATGTAAATGGTATAGCAGGCGATGGAGCATCCGGTAATACTTTTGGAGACGTGGCTGACGGTAATAATTCAGGAGCCGCATCAGATAATATATCGGGCAGTCAGGATGCGTCCGGAACGGCTTCCGCAGGTGACGCAGAGCAGGCAGCAGAGGAAGACTTTGAGATAAAGATGACATTTGTTGGTGACTGCTGCATGGGTTCAAACCTTGAAAACAGAAGTCAGGGCTCTATGCTCTGGTGCGTGGAGAACTATCCGACTTCCTACTTTTTTGAAAAGGTAAAGCCGTACTTTGAAAATGATGATCTTACGGTTGCCAACTGTGAGTGTTGTATATCTGACAGAGAGGTTGGTCCCCGTGATAAAGGTCCGGACAGTTTCTACTGGTTCAAGGCTCCGAAGAAGATAGCGGCAGCATTTCCGGAAAGCAGCATCGAGGCAGTTTCACTCTGTAATAATCATGCTTATGATTATGGAGATGAATGTCTGGCAGATACGCAGGATGCTTTTGATGAGCTGGGTGTGTTATGGGGCATCAGGGAGCATATACTATATTATGAGCAAAATGGTTTTACTATAGCTATCGTATGTGTTGCATTTTACAGCTACGATGAGGTTGGAGTTTATTGTATGCCTTATCTTGAAGAGGCAAAGAAGAATTCGGATTATCAGATAGTATTCTTCCATGGTGGAACAGAGGGTGTGCATCAGCCAAATGACTGGAAGGTAGCCGGATGTCATGATATGATTGATGCCGGTGCAGATCTTATAATAGGTAGTCATCCGCACGTTCTTCAGGGTAAGGAAACCTATAATGGTGTAGATATCATTTATTCGCTTGGTAACTTCTGTTTTGGTGGAAATGATTATCCTGAGAACAGGACACTTATTTACAAATATAATCTTCAGATTCATAGAAGTGGTGATCAGTTTGAGGTGACAGGAAGTAATGATGAGATGATCCCGTGCTATGTTTTTACAGGTTATACCAACAACTGGCAGCCGGCACCAATCGAGGATGAGGATACGGCAGATAGAGTTATCAGATTTATGAATGGGGAGCTGGATTCACCGTTATAGAGAGGGCTTCACAGCGTAGGCATGATATCGACATTAAAAGGGTACTAGTGCAATCAGGACAGACGAAGAACTGGACATACATTAGTAACAGAACTGAGGGATAGAGCTTCTCAGTACATTAATCCAGGATATGGGATTTGAGATAGAGTAGAGTATAATAATATCGGGGTAGAAGTATAATGGCAAAGGGTATATTTATTACAATGGAAGGACCTGACGGTTCCGGAAAAACAACACAGATTGAGTTACTAAAAGCAGAGCTTGAGAAAAGTGGCTATTCGGTGCTTATAACAAGGGAGCCGGGAGGAAACAGGATAAGTGAAGCTATCAGGGAAATAATTCTGAATAAGGACTATATGGAAATGGCTCCTGCAACGGAATGCCTGCTATATGCAAGTGCAAGGGCACAGCTTGTAAATGAAGTGATAGGTCCCATGCTTGATAAGGGAGGAGCGGTTATAAGTGACCGGTTTGTGGATTCCTCTCTTGTATATCAGGGAATTGCCAGAGGACTTGGAGTAGATGAGGTATTTGAGATTAACCGCTTTGCCATCCGTGAATATATGCCGGATGCTACATTTCTCCTTTCGCTTCCTGCAGAGGTTGGAATATCCAGAAAGAAGGATCAGAAGGAACTGGACAGGATGGAGAAGGAGAGCCTTGAGTTTCACAAAAAGGTGGCAGAGGGCTACCTGAAGCTTGCAGAAAAGTACCCGGAGAGGATACGTGTCATTGATGCAACCCAGGATGTAGAAACCATAAGTGGTTTGATAAAGAAACAAGTTTATGATATATTAAAGGGTAAAGTGTCTATATAGAGTATTATTACTCACGATGTATAAGAATTAAAGTGACCTGAACATACACATTATTAGTAACGATCCAGATACGAAATGGAGAAATGCTATGAATTTTAGTGAGATTATCGGACATGAAGATATAATAAGTCGTTTCAGAAGCAGTATCGAGCTGGGACGTGTTAATCATGCTTATATAATTGCAGGCGAGAAGGATAGTGGTCGTTTTACGCTCGCCAGAGCATTTGCTAAGACTCTTCAGTGTGAAGAAGGAGGAACGGAGTCCTGTGGACATTGCAAATCCTGTCTTCAGGCAGAAAGCATGAATCATCCTGATATTGATTATATTACTCATGAAGGAGATCATATATCTGTAAATGATATTCGTGTTCAGCTTAATCAGGAGATAAGTAAGAGACCTTATAACAGCAGATACAGGATCTTCATTATGAGAGATGCTGAAAAAATGACTGAAGAGGCACAGAATGCTCTTCTGAAAACTATAGAGGAACCGCCGGAGTATGGTATTATCATGCTTATTGTTACTCAGCCGGAGAAGCTTCTTCCTACGATTCGTTCAAGATGTGTTACCATCACAACGAAGCCGGTAAAGGAGAAGGATATAAGGGATTATCTTGTGAACAAGCTCCATATAGAGGAGTCAAAGGCAAGCTTTGCTATCGAATATGCTCAGGGTAATCTTGGTAAGGCGGTACAGCTTGCAACGAATGAAGAGTATGAACAGCTTATTCAATCTGTTATAGAGCTGGAGACAAATATCAGGGAGCTTTCCTATGAGGAGATATCCCGGACTATACAAAAATGTGTAGATTATAAGATGAATATTAATGATTATCTGGATCTTATGATGATGTGGTACAGAGACATTCTGGTACTGAAGGTTACAGGCAATCCGGATAAGATACTTTTTAAAACAGAGTACAGTGCTATAAAAAATCAGGCTCAGTATCTGTCCTTTAATGAGCTGGAAATAAAGCAGAGAGCTATCATTTCCGCAAAAGAGAGGATAAATGCAAATGCAAGGCTGGAGGATATCATGAGGCTTCTTATTATCACTCTTAAGGAGCATTATGACTGATTATAGCGGATAGAATATTGAGATGCTTCGACATGGTTTTTATAATCCTGAAAGATGGAATTATAGCGATATTTAAGAAGCACAGCAAGGAGTTACATATAGAATGAAGGATGTTGTAGGCGTTAGATTCAGATCCAATGGAAAGGTGTACTATTTTGATCCGGGCGATCTTCATATAACTGTTGGAACAGATGTAGTAGTTGATACATCTCGTGGAGTCGAATATGGAAAATGTGTCATGGGGAGAAGAAGTGTTGAGGATGAAAAGATCCTGACAGGACTGAAGCCGGTTATGAGAATAGCCACCCCTGAAGATACTGAAAGATATGAAAACAATAAGATCAAATCCCAGCAGGCTTATAAAACCTGTATGGATAAGATCAGAGAGCATGATCTGGGAATGAAGCTGATCTCTGCAGAATATACTTTCGACGGAAGTAAGGTGCTTTTCTACTTTACAGCAGAGGGAAGGATAGATTTTCGTGAGCTGGTTCGTGATCTTGCGTCAGTTTTCAAGACACGTATAGAGCTTAGACAGATTGGTGTCAGAGATGAAGCAAAGGTTCTTGGTGGACTTGGTGCATGTGGAAGAGACCTATGCTGTTACAGTTATCTTCCTGAGTTTATTCCTGTATCGATAAAAATGGCGAAGGAGCAGAACCTTTCTCTTAACCAGTCCAAGATTTCCGGTGTTTGCGGAAAGCTGATGTGCTGTCTTAAGTATGAGCAGGAAACCTATGAATATCTGAATGCGAAGATGCCATCAGTTGGAGATATAGTCATAACCAAAGATGGAAAAACCGGAAAGGTTGATATAGTTAATGTTCTTAGGCAGACTGTTCGTATCATCATTACAGATGAAGAGGATAACAAGGTTGCTGAAGAGCATAAGGTTGAGGATATACAGTTCAAGTCAAGAAAGAAAAAGGCTGCTTTTCAAAATGATGCAGAATTTGAGGATGATATGGCCGAGGATGAGGTAAATATATCCTATGATTCTGAGGAAGGAGAGATTATCAGTGGTGACAGTGGCGATGGTAAGAGGGAGCCATTTGTAAAAATGTCACGTAATAATCAAAGTAATAGGAATAATCAGAGTAATCAGCATAATCAGAGCAGCCAGCATAATCAGAGCAGCCAGCATAATCAGAACAGACACAATAATCAAAATAATGCCGGTAATCAGGGTGGCTCAAATGACCAGGGTGGCTCAGGAAAGAATCATGGGCATCATGACAAGAACCATCAGGGTAAGCAGGGAAAGAAATCCGGAAAGCCTCATCATAAAAACTTAAATAAGGAACAGAACAAGAATCAGGATAATAGTCATAATAAAAATGAAGGAAAAGGAGGTCATGGCGGAAAAGACAGTAACAGATATAACAGAAACCATGATAAGCCTGATAAAAAAGATGAGTAATGTAGTTCTTAGAGAAAATGAAAGAATAGACGATTTAGAAATAAATGGGTTCCGTATCATACAGAACCCATTTTGCTTCTGCTTTGGTATAGATGCTGTACTTCTGGCTAACTTTGCAAGGATAAAAAGCGGAGCTAAGGTTCTTGATCTTGGAACAGGTACAGGGGTTATACCTATACTTCTTACTGCCAAGGAAAAGGGAAGGGACTGGACAGGGCTTGAAATCCAGTCGGATATGGTTGAGATGGCTAGGCGGTCAACGGAGTTAAATGATATAAGTGACAGATGCCATATCATAGAAGGGGATATAAAAAACTATAAGCAGCTCTTCGAGCCTTCTTCCTTCGAGGCAGTAACCTGTAATCCGCCGTATATGAAGCAGAGCTCGGGTCTTGTAAATCCAAGTGATAACCTTCATATATCAAGACATGAGGTACTGGTTTCACTTGAGGAGGTTATAGCCGCTGCTTCCTATGTCCTGAAGTCAAGCGGAACATTTAGCATGGTACATAGACCTTACAGACTGGTCGAGATAATGACTCTTATGAGAAAATATCATCTCGAACCAAAGAAGCTGCAGATGGTACAGCCGTCAGTCGGCAAGGAACCTAATCTTATACTGATCGAAGGTGTTAAGGGCGGTGGACCGGAGCTGAGGGTACTTCCCACATTTTATGTATATGATGAAAATGGAAATATGAACGAAGTTGTTGGCAAGATTGGATGATTAATTTTTATGCCAGGAGGAAACGGATGGCTGGAATATTATATCTGGTTGCGACTCCCATAGGAAACATGGAAGATATGACTATGAGGGCAATAAGGATTCTAAAGGAAGCAGATCTGATAGCTGCAGAGGATACCAGAGACTGCTTAAAGCTGCTGAAAAAATTTGATATAGATACGCCTACTACCAGTTACCATGAATATAACCGGTTCGATAAGGGAAGGCTTCTAACAGAGAAGCTTCTTCAGGGAACTAATATTGCCCTTATTACAGACGCAGGGACTCCGGGTATATCTGATCCCGGTGAGGTGCTGGTTCAGATGTGTTATGAAGAGGGAATCAGGGTAGTTCCGGTTCCGGGAGCGGTGGCAGGAATCAATGCGCTTATAGCATCGGGACAGAAGACGAGGAGCTTTGCATTTGAAGCCTTTCTTCCTTCCGAGAAAACTGATAAAAAGGAAAGGCGTAAGGTTCTGGAACGTCTGAAGACTGAAACCAGAACTATAATACTATATGAAGCTCCCCACAGACTCGTTAAAACTCTGGAAGTATTAAGGGATACCTTGGGAGAAGAGAGGGAGCTGACGATCTGTAAGGAACTGACTAAGAAGTATGAGAATTTCTTCAAGACAAATATAGACGGGGCGATAGCATTTTACAGAGAGCAGGAACCCCGCGGTGAATATGTTCTGGTTATTGCCGGAAAATCAGAGGAAGAACTACGGCAGGAAAAGGAAGCTGAGTTTGCAGAGGTTTCTATAGAGGACAGACTGAGAGAGCTGATGGAAGCCGGAATCACCAAGAAGGATGCAGTTAAACAGGTTGCGGAGGAACGAGGTATCAGTAAGAGAGAAGTCTATCAGGTAAGTATAAATATTTAGTACCAGTACAAAAAAAGACAATGTAACCATTTCGGTCACATTGTCTTTTCTCATTTTCATAATCAATAAATAATAACTATGCCTCTTCAATAGCTCCAACTGGGCAGCTACCTGCACAAGCTCCACAAGAGATGCATGTATCAGCGTCGATAACGAACTGTCCATCACCTTCTGAAATAGCTCCAACAGGGCATCCTGATGCACATGTTCCACATGAAATGCAAGAATCACCAATTACGTATGCCATAGTTCTGTCCTCCTTAAATATTAATCATAGTTGAAATATACTACAATCATACTAAGTTAGCCAACACTAAAGTTTATTTGAATTTCGTAACTTTTATAACAAATAAAAGACATCTCTTACTATTGTTTTAATGCTCAGTACATTTGATTTACATGAAACGTGTATAAGGCAGGCTGTAGAAAGTTTCAGTTATTCGTAAATAAAAACCGTCTGGTGTAAGGGCACCAGACGGCAGATGTTTGTCCGTTTTGATATATCGGTCGAAATGGTTTATCTTGTTGACGACCAAAATGTGATATGGAAGAAGCTGATCTTTTCTTGTCCACAAGTAGTCTGTGATGTGAAATATGTGAAACCTCAGCAAAAAATATCAAGCAGTATCATGTGGTATCATAGATCCTGGCGTTATTCATTAAAAGGGGAATAATGAATAATACCGAGCATAACTTCTGTATAATGAGAATATCAGACATTATCATTAAATGCAATGTGTATTTTTAGAAAACGACCTTTATTCTGTTACAAAACTGTGTTAGAATACCTAGCAACGTATGTTGGAAATATGATTTATATGGATATGACCTAAAATGATAAAAGGATAATAAAATGAAGATAGAAAAGCTAAGTGAAAGTCAGATAAGATTCACTTTGTGGCCAAGCGATCTTGAGGATGAGGATCTGCAGTTATCGGATTTTTCTACAGATAAGACCGGAAAGGTTGACAGGATGCTTCATCATATGATGGATAGAGCCAGAGAAGAATTTGGTTTTGATGTTAATGGCTCCTCCATAATAGTAGAGGCTACGCAGGTAGATAATGAGTGTGTAGTATTCCTGATCACAAAGATCGACGGAGATACCAAGGTGGACTCCAAGTATGAATATATAAGAAGGCTCAAGGAAGCTATACAGAATAATGCTGAGCTTTTAAGAGACCGGTTTTCAGATGTCGTAATTGACAGGACTGCTGATAATAAGGATAGTGCTGAGACTGACGGAGGTATTCAGACACAGAATACACAGGCAGCGAAGCCAAAGCCAAAGCTTCCGCCAGAATATCTGATATATACATTTGATGACCTTGATCCTGTCATTAAGGCAGCAAAGATGGTTTCCGTTTTTTATGATAGTGATAATTCGCTATATAAGGATAAGGATGGATTATATTATCTCATCGCCACCAGAAACCGGAACTCTGTAGAGGAATTCAATATTGCAATCAGATGCTTCAGGGAATTTGGAAAGCTGTTAGTAGTTAATTATGGAACAAGGTATTATATTGAAGAGCATTATAAATGTATCATCAAGGATGAAGCACTTCAGACACTTGGAGAGATGAGGATATAAGTGGAATATGCTGGATTGATATTAGGCTGCTTTATTTTATAAGCTTGCTTAATGAAATCTGTATGATGTTCGTGGAACATGAAGTGTATTCTGAGTTAACCGCGAACTATGACAAATTGTATTTTGGATAAAAAATAAGAGGACATCTTGAATATCAGGATGTCCTCATTTTTATTCCGATTAATCTTTATGAAAGGGCTTCTACAACCTTATCAACTGTGATGCCGAACTTCTCAAAGAGAAGTTTAGCAGGACCTGAGGCGCCAAAGGTATCTATACCAACGTGCTTAGTAGCATATTTGTCCCAACCGAAGGTTGATGCAGCTTCAACAGTAACTCTGTTTGTTACGCTGCTTGGAAGAACGCCTTCCTTGTAGGTTTCTGACTGCTCTTCGAAAAGCTCTACGCAAGGCATACTTACTACTCTTGTGTTGATACCCTTCTCATCAAGCACCTTCTTGGCATCCATAGCAAGTCCAACCTCTGAACCGGTAGCGATAATGATAGCATCTGGAGAACCGGCTGCATCGGCTACAATGTAACCACCTCTTAAAGCATTCTTTCCGACTCCTGATGGAAGTGCAGGAAGATTCTGACGTGAAAGAACAAGAGCTACAGGTCTTGAAGTAGAGTTCATAGCTGTGTACCAGGCAGCAGCAGTCTCTGTATAATCAGCAGGTCTGAAGGTGAGCATATTTGGAATAGCTCTAAATGTTGAAAGCTGCTCGATAGGCTGATGTGTAGGTCCGTCTTCACCAACACCAATAGAATCATGTGTAAGAACGAAGGTAAGTGGAAGATGCATCAGTGCAGACAATCTTGCCATAGGTTTCAGATAATCGCTGAATACGAAGAAGGTTGAAACAAATGCCTGAAGTCCACCATGGAGCATGATACCATTTCCGATTGCTCCCATTGCCAGCTCTCTGACACCAAAGTGAAGGTTATTGCCTTCAGGTGTTGCAGCGGAGAAATCACCGGCATCATTCATATATGTCTTTGTTGAAGGTGAAAGGTCTGCAGAACCACCAAAGAGGTTTGGAATAGCATCCTTGATGATGTTAATAATCTTACCGGAAGCATTTCTTGTAGCAACTGCGCCTTCCTGATCAGCAGCGAACTCCGGAATGTCATAAAGCTTGGATGCAGCAGCACTGTTATCCATGTAGGAGTTGAAGAGTGCCATATCCTCAGGATATTTTGCACCGTAAGCAGCTTCAAGCTCTTTCCAGGCTGTATAGCTTTCGGCAGCCTTTTCAGCGATAGCTGTATAATTTTCATATACTTCATCAGGAACTACGAAGGCATCCTCTACAGGCCATCCAAGATTAGCTCTGAGGGCAGCAACATTTTCTGCTCCAAGAGGCTCACCATGAGCAGATGCCTTACCTTCCTTTGCAGGACAGCCGGCACC
>DGRT01000112.1 GCA_002391105.1 Lachnospiraceae bacterium UBA4381
GTAATCAGTCCCGCTTCATAGCTACTATCAAATCATAATCAGACAAGCTAACAGCGTTATACGCCCTATAAGTAATAGTCAAGATTATAAAGTTCTCTCAGATGCATAAGATATTCTGATATATTATTAAATGCTACAGTAAGATCCTCCAAAACAAACTGCTCCGGCAGCTCCCCATCCTTATAAAACTGAGGAAAGATTTCGATGAGCTCAACAAGTGCTGTTGAAGATTCATCCCTGACAAGATCCTCCAGTGCAGCTTCAAACTTTTTTACAAGTCCATAATACTCAGAGTGAATAACCGCCGGACTCTTCCTTATTTTCTTAAAATAATACTTTACCCCCTGAGCGTACCCCTCTTTCTCTGTTGTCGCTGAAACCGCCTGTTTTATATTGAATTCTTTTTCTTCCAATACCATAGTAAATCTCCAAATACAAAAAAAGTTACAAAAATGCACATAACTTATCACATTATACAATAATATTATCAATCATTTTGCAAATACGACAAATAAAATATATATAATGCAATATGCATACTTCTAATATCTTAAAACATATATCACATTTTAACAACACCAAAAATCTACAAATAATACGATATTTTTGACACTTGTATCAAATAATGTTATTATATCTTCGACTTGGTCTAAATGCCAAAAGGTCTAAATTAAATGTGGAGGTAAAATATATGTTTGACAGACCTTATTTAAAAGAAAGAGCCAAAGCTGCTTTCAAGAAAAACTATTGGCTGTGTGTTGTTGTTGCCCTGATTCTTGGCTGGGCTGTAGGCGGTGGTGGTTCTGCCTCCGGTTTTTCAAGAGGATTCAGTTCATCCTATAACTCAAGCAGCAATTATGATAGTTATGACTATGATTTTGAGGATCCGGATGATATCGAAGACATCTTCAATCAGTACGGGCATGGTGATTATGATCCGCAGATGCTGCAGGCTGTATCCGGCATCGTAATCGTAGTAGTACTTATAGTTTCCCTGATCAGTATTGCAGTTTCAATATTTATCAGAAACCCTCTTCTCGTAGGATGTAAGAGATATTTTACTCTTAATGCTTTTGAGAATCCTGACTTCAAGGAAGTTGGTTTCGGATTCAAAAAGGGACAGTACATGAATATTGTTAAGGTTGAATTTATGAAGAACCTTTTTATATTCCTCTGGAGTCTTCTTTGCGTAATCCCAGGTATTATCAAGGCTTACGAATACTATATGGTAGATTATATCCTCACAGAAGATCCTACCATCGGTTATAAGGAAGCTCTTGAGATGAGCAAGAAAATGATGGATGGTTACAAGTGGGAAACCTTCGTACTTGAGCTTTCCTTTATCGGCTGGCAGTTACTTGCAGGATGTACATGCTTTATCCTTTCTGTATTCTGGGTAAATCCTTATATGTACGCTACATATTCAGAGCTGTTCCTGTATCTCAGAGGAAACTACTTTGGACCTAACGTAAAGCCTTATCATACACCTGCATTTGCCGGTGGATACAGTGCTCCAAATCCATCAAACCAGTTTAACTCAAGCCCTGGTTTCGGACAGGCTTATAATCCTCAGCAGCCTACAAGCTTTGGTCAGACACCGGATAATACTTACGGTCAGCCTACTACACCAGATGCTTATGGTCAGCCTGTTACACCAGATGCTTATGGTCAGCCTTATAATCCTGATTCTGCTTATGGTCAGAATCCTGCTGATCCATACGGTACACAAGGTCCTGCTGACCCTTACGGTACACAGAACCCTGCTGATTCTTATGGTTCTACAAGTTCTATTGATCCTTATGGCACACAGAATCCTGCTGATTCTTATGGTTCTACAAGTTCTGTTGATCCTTATGGCACACAGAATCCTGTTGATCCTTACGGTACACAGAATCCTGCTGATCCTTACGGTACTACAGGTTCTACTGATCCTTACGGCACATCAGATTCATACGGAACAGATAATACAGAAGGTTCAAATGATTCCTATAATCCATATCAGTAAAACCATATATCAATAATAATAAGTAAGAGGGAATAACCGGTTGGTTATTCCCTCTTGTTGTTTTACAAAACTGCACCAGTTAATCCGTATAACAGTTTCACCCTGTTATTCCGGATAATCTACTTTGTACCGAATATTCTGTCTCCGGCGTCTCCAAGTCCCGGACAGATATAAGCATCCTCATTAAGCTCCCTGTCAACATTTCCAATATAGATTTCTATATCCGGATGAGCCTTTGCAAGCTTTTCCACACCCTCCGGAGCGGCTATTATACATATAAACTTTATATCCTTACCGCCTCTCTTCTTGATGTAGTCAACTGCCGCTACTGCCGAGCCGCCTGTTGCAAGCATCGGATCTATAACAGCTATAAGTCTCTGGTCTATAGGATCAGGGAGTTTGCAGTAATATTCATGAGGTTCGTGAGTCTCAGGATCTCTGTAAAGACCAACATGCCCGACCTTTGCTGTAGGAACGAGTGCGGTTATACCATTTACCATTCCAAGTCCGGCACGAAGGATAGGAACTACTGCAAGCTTTTTCCCTTCAATGACAGGAGAAGTACACTTCTCGATAGGTGTCTCTACCTCAATATCCTTAAGATGCAGATTTCTAAATGCCTCAAACGCCTCCAGCATCGCAATCTCTTCTACCAGCTTACGGAACTCATTGGTACCTGTATCCTTATCTCTGAGCAATGTAATCTTGTGCTTGATCAAAGGATGATTCATAACTGTAACATTTTCATAATCCTTATACATATAACATAGTCCTCCACAATTATTTTTTATTTCAAGTTTCTCCTATATCCTCTTCTTCCATGAAAAACAGTCTTGCTGAATAGTCAGGAAAAACTCTCGTTTTATCATTGAAGCCTGTTCCCGCAAAGGAAGGCAGAAGCTTTACTCCGGCATTCATTATAGCACTTCCAAACAGTTTCATATCTTCTTTTTCACCGTCCAGCTTATATACCCTCGATACAGTTTCCTGCATAAGCGAGCCCGGCTTAATATGAACAGGCGATGCGGTATTTACCAGATCTCCAAAGGTCTTGATATTGACCTTTACCTCATTACTGTAAAAATGATAATATTTATCCTCACCCAGTCCTGCAGCCCTGTAGTATTCATAAGGCATATTCGGAACAACCATTTTCTGAACTATCATTCCCACAGCCTTCTTCTTATCTGGAGAAACCACAGTCCATTCTGTTACATTATTCGCAGTTTTGGTAAGTACACTTCCTGAAGCAGAAGTACCGCCGAGTCCAAATCCGTGATCCACTCCCGGCAGTCCTGCGGTTCCTATAAATGACCTGCCTCTGTAAAGCTGTCCATACTGAAATACCTGTCTATATGCTTTATATTCGGCTATGTCACTCTTTATCTGAGCCAGCTCCTCCTTACTCATATCATTCAGATTGCACTCGTATCCCAGACTTCCAAAGGCTGCCACACTGTATCTGGAACGGAGCGGCGTAACACGAAGTGTCTGATGATTCGGTACTCCGGAAACATGAGAGCCCCAGCAGCACTGCGGATAACCGTAGCTGTAGCCTGTCTGTATCTCTGCCCTCACTATGGCATCTGTATCATCACTTCCCCATATCTGAGGGAAATAGCAAAGTATCCCCAGATCAAATCTGTTACCACCAGCCGCACAGCCTTCGAAAAGGATATCCGGAAATCTTTCTGTCAGAACCTTCATACACTTATAAAGTCCCATCATATAGCGGTGAGTAACCTCTCCCTGATTTCCTTCAGCTCCGATATATTCAGAATATATATCAGATAAGGTTCTGTTCATATCCCATTTCACATATTCAATATTTGCAGATGAGAATACACGGGACATAGACTCTATAATGTATTCCTGAACCTCCGGTCTCCCCAGATCCAGCATTCGCTGATTACGTCCCTCAGCATGCTGTCTTCCCGGAATCTGCAGAGCCCAGTCCGGATGAGCCTTGTACAGCTTCGAGTTCACGCTTACCATCTCCGGCTCAACCCATATACCGAAGGAAAGCCCCAGCCGGTTTACCTTATCAGCAAGACCGCGTATTCCCGACGGAAGCTTCTTCTTGTTCGGTGTCCAGTCTCCAAGGGAGGAGGTATCATCATTTCTTTCTCCGAACCATCCATCATCCATGACGAAAAGCTCGATACCGACATCCCGTCCGGCTCTTGCCAGTCTGAGAAGCTTCTTCTCATTTATATCAAAGTAGGAAGCCTCCCAACTGTTAAGAAGAACAGGTCTCTCCTTCAGAGCCCACTCTCCTCTTAATATATGCCGCCTTACGAAGCTGTGCATATTACAGCTCAGCTTATTAAAGCCCTTATCCGAAAATGTCATTACCGCTTCAGGGCACTCAAATTCTTTCTCTGCTTCAAGCGTCCACGAGAAGCCTCTTGGATTAATCCCCCAGAGCACTCTGGTCTTTCCGAATTCATTTACTTCAGCAATCTCAACATGATTGCCACTGTAAATAAGATTCATTCCATAAGCTACACCAGTGTCTTCTGTTGTATATGGGGTAGAAAGCATAAAAAACGGATTTGCATTACTTGAGGATGTCCCAGTAAAGCTGGAGTTGATATGCCTGCCGGCTATTAAGGGTATATCCTTACGGCTCATTTCCCTTGCCCATGCACCATTAAAGGTTGTCATCACATAACCGGATTCATACATATCAAGCTGGGCAGACATAAACTGTTTTATCTTTATGCTGTCCTCAGTATAATTGATCAGCTTACCGGTTCGTGTGATTACATTTTCCTTTTCATATACATAATAGTCCAGAACAAGTCTTACATTGTGAGTCTTTTCCTTAAGCACTATACTCAGATGCTGCCTCTCCCCATCTAAGCCATAGGAAGAAGGAAGCGTCTCCAGCGGCAATTTATCATTATCTATAGTATATGCCTCAAATACAAAGTCCGAGGTTCTGCTTCCGTCCGGATACTCCAGTATGATATATGCCTCTCTGTTATCCCCCTTTCCCTCTGAAGAGATTTCCATACAGAGATTATTCAGGGTTACAGCAGGAGCTTCGGTACTGTATATATTATTATTCCCGACAGGAAATTCCTGTCTTTCGATAAGTCCGTCAAGACTATCGGTAACTCTTATTCTTTTCCCGTAATACAAATGCTCAAGAATACCATAAGAAGTGATCCTCATAAGATATGTAGTATCATCCGTATTCAGGATAAAATATTTTTTACCATCTATTATCATATCTAACCAGACCCCAGCCTTTCCTTTTCAGTCAGCCTTTTTTCGGCTTAGCCTTACTCTCAGTCTTTCCTGCGTTTTCCGGCTTAGCCTTTTCTCGCCTTAAGCTCCTCGCCTATCTCGTTCATCTTCTCCTCAGTAAGAATGAACTTCTTTCTGAATACGATGATAGCTATGATAAGACCGATGATCGGGATAATAGTCATAGTCATTCTAAGCCCGAGCTTGGAAGACTGTGCTACATCCTTTGAAAAATCATATAACTGCTCTGCCTCGTCACCTGACTCTGCTTTCAGATTATTAAGGGACAGACAGATAGATGCTATAAGCGCTGCAACACCGGATGCAAGCTTTACTACAAAGGTCTGCATAGAGAATATAACAGATTCATCACGCCTGTGATTCTTAAGATCACCATAATCAACAGTATTTGCAAGGAATACTGTTGTAAGCACCTGAAGTACACCATTTGCAGCAAATATGAAGAATCCCGGAATAAAGAGGATAAATACATTACTCATTCCTGTAAATGCTATACCAAAAAGACATGCATAACCGATTATGGCACTGGCAAGACATATATAGAATATCTTTACATTTGTAGCGAATTTTCTGAGCAGCGGGTAAAAGATCATCATGGACAGAATCTGTATAGCACCGCCAAACATATTAAAGAAGGTATAGCTTCCCTGCCATCCCTCTCCGCCAAAATCATATTTGAAGAAATATATGACAAGGTTTGATGTGATATATACCGAGCAGTTTATAAGTACGATAGCTATAACGATTGTCATAGCCTGATCATTTGTTATAAGAGCCTTGAACATAGCCCCTACAGATGGAGACTCCATATCCACCGTAGCCTGCTCCTTGATATTCACACAGGTGATAGTAATAAATACTACAAAAAGTATAGCTACTATAAGGGCAAACCATTTGAAACCGGCAATCTCAACCTGTCTTGCAGTCGCATCGGCACCGGCTATTCCCTTACCTATAGCATTAACGATCATAACCGTAAATATAGTTACAAGCGCAGAGCCTACACCTGCACAGGAACGGGCAAGAGTTGTAAGCCCTTCTCTATCCTTACCACTATTGGTAAATGCAGGAATCATTGACCAATATGGTATATCCATCATAGTATAGGTCACTCCCCACAGTATGTAGGTTATTGCAGCATACGCAACCAGACCACTGGGACTAAGACTTGGCGGACAGGCAAACATCAGAAACAGTATAACGGCATTCGTAAGAGTACCAATCATAAGCCACGGTCTGAACTTGCCCCATCTTGTTTTAGTCTTGGCAACTATGATTCCCATGACAGGATCATTAAATGCGTCAAATACTCTTGCCACCATAAGAATGATACCCATAGCAATAGCATTTACTCCCAGCACATCCTGAAAATAATA
>DGRT01000034.1 GCA_002391105.1 Lachnospiraceae bacterium UBA4381
ACTTTTTTGTAAGATAGTTACCAAAAGGTAAGAATCGTGGAGTTATCCTGGTTCAGCAAAAAAATTATTTCAATTCATTTATGAGATGTATGTTCATTGTATAATTACATTTCGGATACCCTGAGCATCCCCAGAACTCTCCAAATCTGCCATTACGGAGCTTCATCGGCTTTCCGCATTTCTGACAGGTAGGAATACGCTTCCGCCCGGACTCAAAGAGCATCATTTCATCCTTCAGGTGCTCATATACCTGCTGCGTCATTTTCGAATCCTTCAGGGCTCTATGTGCACCCTCTATGGAAATACCAAAATGAACCGCCAGATCCGTAAGTCTTCTATGAGCCATTTCCGGCATACATTTTCTGGCTAACAGTACTGTATCAATATAGTCATTATCCGGCACGGCTCCAAGAATCTCCTTACTATCTCTATAAATGAAGTTTAGATCAAACGCCTGAATGTTATGTCCCATCAGTGGCAGTTCTTCAATAAAATCAATAAACCGCGGCAGTACCTCTTCAAATGTCGGCTCATCTTTTACCATGTAATCATATATACCATTTACAGCACTCGCACCCTCAGATATATGACATTCAGGATTCACAAGAGAAGTAAACTCATCCACCACTTCTCCACCCTTTACCTTAACTGCAGATATTTCCACCACCTTATCCGAGTACGGAGAAATACCGGTAGTCTCTAAGTCAAATACAACATAGTCAGAGACAAATGTATCAAGTTTTGTTCCCTTTTTATTGCCTAACATTTATTATGTATTCTCCAATTCCTTTAATATCCTCAGTGTACGTTCATCCCTTTTTCCATTATAGAATTTGTCTAACACCTTCTGAAAAATTATCTCAGATGGATCGATTAAGATTATACTTATCTTCCATCCTATTACCCTTTTTTATACTTTCTCGTCAAAACTCTCTTTTCCTGACTGTTGTATATATCTGCATTGGGGAAATGCACTGCATCCATAGAACTGGTTACCAGCATTCTGTCCTTTCATGATTCATTTACCAGTTTTCCTGTCATATGTTCTATAGTCATCTCCAGGCACTGGACTCTTGGGAGTGCATTTTCAAGTTCTTTCTTAAGATATTCTTCATCATCTGTAAATTTCTGACAGAGTCTGGTGCAGATTATCTTTGCCTTCTCTTCATCCTCTACTAGACGAATCTTGCCAAATACAACTACACTCTTTATATTGAGCGCCCATTCACCTTCTTTGCGGTATCCTTCATCATAAACACATAAGCTGACCTTATCATATGCTTTGATGGCATCTATCTTATGCCCAACCTTTGCACCATGAAAATATATCTTTCCATCTTCCTCAGAGTAGTAATGACTGATAGGTATTCCATACGGATATCCATCGTCCCCCAACATGGAAAGAACTCCTCTGGGCTCTTCCTTAAGAATATGCACACACTCCTCCTCAGATATCTGCTGTTTGAAACGTCTCATTTCTCTGAACATTGCATCACTCCATTTTCTATAAAATACGTCTTTTGAGCATACTCAAAATATTTAAGGAATTTATCAATCTCGTCCTTTATCACATCTATCTGTACAGAGCCAGACACCTTCCACATGGTGTATAGCCCTTTCCCTTTAATTCATTCAGGGTACTAACACATTCTTCCTTATTATGCTCAGCCATATCTCCTACACTTCTGCAATCCGGTAAATGTATCTTCTTCGAGTTAGTATTCAGGATAAATGTCATTTCCTGATTTTCAAACTCCGAACCACCCATGCCAGTGTCATCAGCAGCCTTACTTTCACCAGTAGCATAGTCTATTTCTATTCCCGGCTGGACATTATAGCAATACACATTAAAGCAGATTTTTTCTCCGTCATCTTCAACAGACCAAGCTTCCATCTGAACTCCTGATGCAAGCAGATTATCCCCTTCAAAAACAGGTGTCACACGATATAATACATGGTTTCCGGTATTCCTTACATAATCAAGAACTCTTAACTCAAATATCTGCATAGTTTCCTGATTGAGAAATCTGGTTCCGGTAATGAGATTCTTCTCATTTGCATTTTCTCCGGCAAGACTATAGGCAATCAGATGTGATCTGTTGTAAAGATAATTATCCTCTATCAAGTCCGGATACTTAACTGTATGCCACCCGGAAGGTCTGATATCTCCTATATTTCCACGTTCTTCAGCAGGCATCAGCTCCGGACCAATATTTGCAAATGCAACTCCACATCTTCCAAGACTATCCAGTTCACTGTAGCTTTCAAATGCTTCTGTACTCTCCTTCTCTTCATCTGTGAAGAGTGGTACATTATCATTTAACTCTACATATGCTTCGCCTATATATTCAGGATATACCGGCTCTGTACTTATAGAAGAATCAGTAGAAGCTTCTGTTGCTTCAGGTTTATCTTCCGTCTTTTCTTCTATTGTTACATCTTCCGATACAGAAGGAATAGTTTTCTCATCAGCCGCATCTATATCCGACGTAGTATCCAGTTCATCTGATTCTTCTAAAGTCTCCGCCTCTGTGACTGTTTCCAACTGTTCAGTTGATATTTCATTTACAGAATATGTGCAGCCGAAAAAGAAACTCATCATGACTGCACATATCAATATTATCAAAACTGTCTTTACTTTTCTTTCCAAGAATATCACATCCTTTTATGATACACTCCTTAGATACGCAAAACGTGTCCCTCGCTTTGCCCGGGATCCTCGATTGACTCTCATTGAGAACTATTCGGTGCCATATCTGCTTCGCAGATATGCAAGCCTTACTTCGTAAGTCTTGGTTCTGCTTCGCAGAACGCATCCCTCGCTTTGCTCGGGATCACGATTGCTTCGCAATCGATGACTATTATACCACAAGTCGAAGTACGCATACATTTAAATATACAACAATATAAAGCACTTCTATTCTTCTCCTGTACCCTCCCTGATAATCCCTGTCTATAATAAATTCCCTATGCTCATACCATGTATTCACGAGAAAAATTCCAACCTAGTGCTAATGTTTTTATTCAGCCCAACTGTAACGTCGAATTTACTTCGAAAGTGCAATTTCATCAAACAAGTTAGAAATTGAAACTCTGGTACATCGGTCGTAAAACAGCCGTACTAATGCACAGAATACTTGCCTGAGAGTACAGTTTCAAAAACGGAGTCGTAGCGGGCTGCGCTGAGGCTTTCGGAACAGTGCAATCAGGTTAATCAGAGAGGTATTTGTTCCGGTTATTTAAGAATCGATGCACCGGCTATGAAATATGCTCCGTATAATTAAGGCAACTCTGCATTCATAAAGAGAACAGCAACTCGGCATACATAAAATGGAGCAGCAACTCGGCATTCGTAAAGGGGCAGAAACACAGCATACGTAAAAGGGGCCACGCCTGTCAATCCAGCGTTGCCCCTGCCACAATAATCATTTCAGATTTTCAGTATAAAAGCTCTCCAGCTTATCAAATGGAATATAGTCCTTATCACCGCCATCATAAAGGTCCGTATGAACCGCATCCGGGATGA
>DGRT01000149.1 GCA_002391105.1 Lachnospiraceae bacterium UBA4381
GGTCCGCACCAGGATGCCCAGAAATCAACCAGAACAGGAATATCACTACCTGCAACCTCAGCTTCAAACTGATCTTCTTTTATCTGTAATACTGCCATTTCAGTCACCTCCGTTTTTTATTTCTAATTCACCAATTATCTTATAAAGCAGCCTGTAAAGCTCTGAAGCTTCATCTTCGGAAAGCTGTATGCATCTTCCCATAGCATCCGGCACTTTGATAATCTCATCTCTGAGAGCCATTCCTTTATCAGTCACACTGATAAATATATTCCTTTCATCTGTTTCTGATCTTCTCTTAACAGCATAGCCCTTGGCTTCAAGCTTCTTAATAAGTGGAGTAAGTGTTCCTGAATCAAGATACAGACACTCACCCAGTTCCTTAAGTGTAAGCTCCTTCTTATCCCAGAGAACCATCATGGTTATATACTGTGTATAAGTAAGATCAAATTCATCCAGAAAAGGTTTATACTTTTTTGTTATAGCCTTTGAGCAGGCATAAAGTGGAAAACATAACTGATTTTCCAGTTTCAAACAATCATATTTACTCATTACTCAACCTCATGCTGTATTAGAGAAGTTCCTCAACACATTTAGCAACTTCCTTCATATCAATAGTAGGCTCAAATCTTGCTACTACTTCTCCGGAACGATCCACGATAAACTTGGTAAAGTTCCACTTGATTTCTGCATTATTCTTATAGTCCTTATCAATCTTCTTGAGCATAGCAGACATCATTGCAGCCTTAGGACCTTTGCCAAAGCTTTCAAATGTCTTCTTCTCCTTGAGGAACTTAAAGAGCGGTATAGCAGTCTCACCATTTACGTCTGACTTTTTCATCTGCGGAAACTGAGTATGATACTTAAGCTGACAGAATTCATGTATCTCATCATCATCTCCGGGAGTCTGTCCGGCGAACTGATTGCACGGAACATCCACTATCTCAAAGCCCTGATCGTGAAACTTCTCATACATAGCCTCAAGATCTTTATAATGTGGAGTAAATCCACAGCCTGTTGCTGTATTAACTACAAGTACAACCTTACCTTCAAAATCCTTCATTGATACTTCGCTTCCATCGGGAGCTGTTACACTAAGATCATAAAATGTCATAATAGATACCTCCGACAATTCAATAAACAAGTTTACATTGTGTACAATTTAATTTTACACAATTATTCATAATTGTCAACAGGTTTTTTTATTTATTCATCAAAGTGTGATCTGCAGGTTTCATATTAATAATAACATAGTATCTGCTGTCAGGAAAACCATAAATGCCACCTATTCTCCCACCAGCTCTATCTCATAGTTTACCATGTAGTCTTCCACTTCTGCCCTGCTCTTCCACTTACTGATTGCAGTCTCAAGCTTTCTCTTGGCTATCTCCAGACTTTCTGCCTCCGGCTCTTCACCTGTAAACAGAACAAACAAATCTCCGGAATACAGACTTACAACATCATTTTTATTGATATTTCTTACAAGAACATCCTCAAAGTCTTCCTTGATTTCATCCTTTAACTCTTCACCATCAGGCTGCTCGATGGTTATTCTTGCAAAGCAGGATCTGTAGCCATGCCGTTTATCATTTCTGTTTAAGAACTTATATACAGTCTGAAGTTTTTCAAAATTAACCTCATAAGCACCTCTTCCTTCATTTCTTTCACCAATGATCTTCTTTATATCCTTCAGGCTGTTCTTATCATTTTTCAGATGATCCAGATCCTTTGTTTTTCCCTTCTTCTGATAGAAGGAATAACCATGCTTGCCATTCTGCTTTACAACATAGAGCGCTTTATCAGCAAGCTTCAGAAGCTCCTCCATCTCAGTTCCCTCAAAAGGTACACGAACCGCTCCGATAGAAGTACCGAGTGGAATATTCATATCGTCACCCATATATTCCTTAGCCGATTTCATTATCTCACGGTTCAGAGTACGGGTAAGTCTGTTTACATCCTCTTCATCCATCACATTTTTTATAAATGCAACAAACTCATCACCACCAAGACGTCCGCATATATCATCTTCATGAATACTGGTTTTGATCAGTTCAGCAAATCTTATAAGAATCTTATCTCCCATATCATGACCATAGATATCATTTACGAGCTTAAAACTGTCCAGATCTATCATGAGAAGTATTCCCATATTCTCCTTACATACTGTCTCAAGTGTTTTATGCGCTCCCGCCTTATTCAGTATGCCGGTCATCGGATCAGTAGTCATCTCCTTCTGAAGACCTACTATACGTTTTGAACGGTTATTTATCGTATAGAAAAGCCATGCTATGTAGAACAGCATAAAGCCAAATACCATAAACATATATAACTGGAAATACAGTTTTTCATACATCATCTTGGCTTTGACTATCTTTACTCTCTTTGATGTAATAGGAAGCAGCGTATTCGAATCAACCACTTCAATCCTGAGAACATAGTCTCCTCCCGGAAGATATGCATAAGACAGCGGCACCATCTCATCCTGATAACAGTACACTCCTTCAGAAGCCCTTCCTTCAAGATAATAAGTAACTATCGGATTACTCAGAGAATAATTATTTACAGCTATATGAAAGTCTATCCTTCCATCTATGGCAGGTATCTCAAATCTGTCATGATAGCCTCTGATTATATTGTAATCATCCAGTGTCTCTATATAATTAAGCTGTACATTAAACTCATCGTTGATCTTACTGTAGCTGTTTACATCCAGACACCTTACTCCGTCAGTACAGCAGAGATACAGCTTACCGTCATAAAGAGCATTCCAGGAGTTTGCATTAAGAGAGGACATCAGGCCCCAGTTTTTATTAAAGAGAGTATATTCGTTAGAATAATCATTGCGAAGAAGCTCATCTACGCCAATAACAAACAGGCCGGCACTGGAAGTAATAAAGCATTTATCCTCTATTACGATCACATCATAGTTATTGGAGTAAAATGCATCCAGCATCTTTATACTATCTCCGTCATCATAATATATGGAATTGCTGGCAACATACAAGAAGCCGTCTCTGCACTTTACTATCCTCATTATTACAGCAGTGTTAAGACCTTCCTCTTTCCCTATATGTCCCACTACCTTCCGGTCTTTAATGAGATATATGCCATCACCATCTGAACCGGCAAGTATAGTCCCGTCCTCTTTTTCATAAGCCGAGAGAATATAAGAATTAGAGAGTCCATCGCTCTGCCCAAGAGTTGCCACGACCTTATCATCTTCGATAAAGGATAGTCCGTTATTACCGGAAACAAGTATGCTTCCATCCGAAAGCTCCATGGTAAATCTTATCCTGTCCCCTATAAGACCATCATTTTCTTCATCAAAGACTCTTATCTCCTCACTGTCATCAGTCCTTACCAGGGGATAGCTGCCATATGTACTGATCCAGATATTACCTTTGGAATCCTGCATTATATGCCTTATTCTCATATCCTCAAACTTGGAGGTATATTCCTTATATAGTTGAACGGGTTTTGGCATTTAATACAGCAAGTCCATTATCTGTACCGATAAACATATCATCACCGGCAATACAGACAGCATTTACCACATCCTTTTTAAGATTGGCTCCTTTGGTTATATTGGCAAAGGGCGTCTCGGAAAACTTTATAAGGCCTTCTTTGGAGGAGGTAAACCAGATATTGTCCTGCATATCTACATAAACATAGCTGATCTCTCCCTTTATGTCTCCATGCTCAAGCTCTGTGAGTTTCCGGGTAGAATAATCGACAAATGCCATACCATTCTGACAGCACAGGAAGTAACCATCATAGTCCTTGCTATAAAGAATATAATTCACGTAGCTGAGATTCCCCAGCTCCATACTGTCCTTCTTCTTAAGGGATTTACCATCAAAGCTGAAGAAATGCAGATTACCGGAGCTGTCACCAACAGCCAGCTCTCCATTATTATAGCCCAGACGCCTGTAAAGATAGCCTTCCTCATCACAGGTTTTTGACAGGATTATCTGCCCATTTCTTATGATATAAAAAAGTCCGCTATTAGTAATTCCTGCCACACATCCATTTTTTACATTTGTCAGATCTCTGGTATAGTATAAATCCTCCATATCAGAATAAGTTATAAGCTCACCTGTTGGTGTTACCATGGATAATGCCGAGGATGTACCAATATAGATATTGCCCATATCATCTTCACATATAGTCCTTACAGAATCCGACAGCATTCCCCCTTCAGAGTTATAGCATTTAACATTATTCTGACTTGGATCATAACAGTATGCACCACTGTCATTGGTACCTATCCATAGTCTTTCATGGGAATCCTCATATAATGTCATGACATTTCTTATCTGATTATCCAGAAGTGTTTCATTAAAGTTCTGCCCGTCAAACTGATACAAACCGGAATAAGTACCCACCCATATATATCCATCTAATGACTGAAGCACACAGTTAATCTGGCTGCTTCCATCATATATTTCCATTTCATAATTATAATTGAAGTTGTTTTCACTAGAGGTATCTGATATGTCAGTTGCTGATATTACCATACCCTGTCCCAGTATGATACCACATGTGATACATGCAGAAATCACAGCAGCATTTCCCGCTCCCAGCTTCTTCTTCTTAAACAGCTTTCTGGAATTTTTAACCAGAAATACCGCTATAAGAATAGATATTACTCTATCAGGAATATCTACAAAAAGCTCAGAGGCTATGGTTATAAGAAGCTTACTGTTAACAATATGAAATGCCATCTCATAGAGAGCATCCCCCCATATATTTCCGGGCATGCCGTTATAAAAGAGAAGATTAAGCGGAATACTTAAAAAGGACGAAAGAATCGCAGAAAGAATAGCAACGGATATTATTATCAGATGATCATCCGGATTCTTACGCGGAAAGAACAGCCCTATGAGGAATCCATTCAGAATACCAATAAATGTATAAAGCAGATAGCTTCCACTGATAAGATTGGTAGTAAGTGCTGATGCGCCTCCTATGAACATCCCCGCTATAGGTCCCAGTTGAATAGCAACAAACATACTCCCTATGGTATCTGCCCAGATAGGAAGCTTCAGAAGCTGCCCCAGATAGAATCCAAGAATATTGAGCACGTATCCGGCTGCGATACATCCAATATTATATTTATTTATCTCAAATAAGAATACTTCTCTCAGCTTTTTCCAGATCATACGTACTCCCTCAATACAAATACTTTATATTACTATTTTAAACTGTTTTGCCAATATAAACAATTAAAATAAATGTAATTTGCAGGTTCTGAAGCCGGGGAAGCATTTTTAATAAAAAAACCAGGCATATTTCAGCCTGGCTTTAAGGATAAAAATCTAAGTTTTATTCAACCGATATACTATTTATTGCTAAACAGCATTTTTAATGCTTTGGGAATATTAACCGGATTACCTTTATATAGAGACATCATCTTATACAGCTTTCCTGCCAGAATAATGAACACAGCGCTGCATACAGTAATAATAAGCAGTCCTGCGATTCCTATCGGCAGAGAGATGATACCCGAGCATATTCCTGCCGGGAGCAGCATTGCAGAAGAAAACGGCATCAGATATAACCAGGTGACAACCTCCGAGGTATTAATCCCCTTGAATATGACTAGATAGAAGCATATCAGAAGTATCATGGTAAAAAGCGTCTGATTACTTGCGCCCTCTTCTCTGGAGGAGGATATAGCTCCTGCTACGGCAGCAAGTGATGAATACATGATAATACCCATTATAAGTGCAAGTATTCCAATGATAACATTTGCCGGTTTAAAGAGCCCCAGGCTGCCCATATTTTTCACAAAGGAAGCTGCAGCAGATGAAACATCTTCAAAAACCTGGTCATATATCTTAAGTCCTGCTATGACTCCCGCTACCACTGAGAATACCCATATCAGAAGCTGCAGCACACCACTTGCAAGAACAGCAAGCATTTTGCCAAATATCATCGCATCCGGCGAAACTGATATCAGCATGGTATCCATCAGCTTAGAAGATTTTTCCAGAATGATAGTCTGAAGTATGGAGTTTCCATACAGAATGATTATCATATATATGATAAATGCACTCGCAAAAACAAGTATGAGGTTAAATATAGGAAGTATCTCCGAGTTGGACTGTTCCTCCAGCTTGGAGCTGTCTGAATACAGATCCTTTCCCACCTTATATCCTTCTGTATCATATACCTTATAGCCGGACTGCGTCATCACAGTACCCAGGTCATTGGCAGAAGCTCCGGAAGCTATGATGGTAAATATTGTTCCGGATTTCTCTATAAAGTCCTCATAGTTTTCAGCAGTATCCTCTTCTATCTCAGAGCCTTCCGGAAGGATGATCCTCGACTTCAGTTCGCCCTCGTCCTTCTTAAACTCTAAGATAAAGCTTTTTTTCTCTCCGGCATCCGAAATAGTTTCCAGTGCCGCTTCAACACTTTCTGCATTCACATACTTAATGTCTGTATAGCCCTCCTGACCGGTAAGATTAAGCGAATTAAAATCACCCTCAGGATTCAGACTGTCAACAACATATATTTTGTCAGCCCCGCAGCTCTCCAGCTTATCCTCATCACCTGAAGAGGTCTTTCCTGCAATCATTAATATGATTATCGGCACCATGAAAAGTATCAGAGCTATAACCAATGTGGTTATCTTGTAACCTCTGGTCAACTGATTCTTAAATGTAAACTTAAATACTTTATCAAAATTCTTAAACATTCCACTGCCCTCCTTAATTCTTAGCTGATTTCAGTATAGCCATCAGCTTAGGAGTTGATGCGTCACTAAGCACAAGATTCCTGTAGGTTCTAGCAGAAAGCATCATAGCGAGCACCACTACTGCAATCTGTAATGCAAAAGAAAGAATAAGTACCGGAATCCCTATACGTCCGGTTACAAATGTAACAGGCGCCATGAAAAATGAAATAGGAGGAACGATAGAGCATACAAGGTTAACAATATCCTTATCAAGCATTGCCAGGAAAATGGAGCCCATATAACATACCATATTTATCATCATCAGATTACCGGTTGCTTCCTGAATATCCTCAGTCTTGTTGCAGGCACTTCCAAAAAGTCCTCCCATTATTCCGAAGAACAAAAATGCCAGTATTATAGATAAAACGATAGCAACAGCCCCACCTGCTCCAAAGTCAGTAAATATAGAAAAATCAAATCCACTCATACTGAACTCTTCTTCTGTTATATGGAATATCTGCCTCATGGCAAATCCCGAAAGCTTTGAGCCGGCTATTCCACAAACAAGCAGAAGAACGACATAACTGAGCATTCCGCATATCTTTCCCATAAGAAGAGCCATAGGTCTGACACTTACAAGAATGCTTTCCACAAGCTTTGAGGTCTTCTCCTCTGTTACTGAGGTTATGATATAAGAATTGGTCATAGATACAACCAAAAATATTATTATGGAATATCCAAGCATATAGAACATATAGTCTCTTCCACTAACAGCTTTGGACTCAGCTTCAATATAATCCTTTTCAGTTGTTACACCATAGGTATCGACACCTGTAGTTATAATCTGGATATCTTCTTCACTAAGACTCGAAGAGGAAAGCCTCTTCTGATCAAAAGCCTCAAGTACGATTTCCGATATATCATCTATCTCGCCGGCTTTAATTTCTGAATCTGCCGAAACTATACCATTTACTTCAAAACCTGTTTCACCCATCCTGATTATGACAGCACTGTCCCTGGAGGAAAGCGCACCCATAAGCTCATCCTCATCAGCTATAGCCTTACCATCCATTTCATTTATATATATCTTTTCCCTGGTAAGCCCTTTTTCATAATCCGAACCATCCTTATGCAGATATAAGAGTGACAGATCATTTTTATCAATCTGAATATTTGTCTCATTATAGATATAAAGCTTCTCAGTAACAGCACCGGCTGCATCAAAGTCTATACTTGCCCTTGCAGCATTTTCGCCCGATCTTTGTGACAGATACTGAATAGGTCCCATAAGCGACATAGTCAGCACAAATATTACTAAGGATACTATATATCCCTTATTCTTAAAGGTCTGTCTGAGTGTAAAACTAAAGACCTTTCCAAAGCCCTTAAGACTATATATATTTTCTCTCTTATTCATACCTTTAATTTCCTTCAACCTCTACATTTTCAGCACCAACAGCCTTCACAAATATCTCGTGAAGTGACAGCTCGCTAAGATCAAATCTGATCACAGTTATTCCGGCATTTATAAGCATTCCCAGCAGACGGTTAGCCTGCTCATCTCCGGATACTTTAATATGGTACTCGAATTCCTTTTCAGAAACTATCTCTGCCCCTGATTCCTGTATATAAGATGTGATATCCTGTTCAACCTTAAGGGTAAGATTAACTCTTCCGTAGGATTTTTTTATCTCATTCAGATTACCTGAAACAACAGCCTTGGATCTGTGAAGTATCGTTATGTCTGTGCAGAACTCCTCTACCACCTCCATCTGATGACTGGACATGATGATGTACTTTCCGGCAGCTATCTGCTCTCTGACAACCCCCTTCAGAATATCCGTATTGACAGGATCAAGTCCCGAGAAAGGCTCATCAAGTACCAGAAGCTCCGGTTCAGATATCATGGCTATAAGAAACTGTATCTTCTGCTGATTACCCTTTGAAAGCTGATCAGGGCTTTGAAGCTTAGGCTTCTTTCTGCGCGCTCCTTTTTTGGCAGGAGCCTGCTTTTTTATTACATTTCCATTTTCATCATAGGTCACGCTGCTCTCCTGCTGCTGTTTTTCTATCAGCTCAGCAGCTTTTTCCGGATAGATATATTCTTCGACCTTAAGTCTCTCAGCCCAGTACCGGATTCTCTCATCGATTACCTTCCTGTCAACTCCCCTCAGTTCACCAAAGTACCTGATCTGGTCAATAAGAGTGTACTTGGGATATAGTCCTCTTTCCTCTGCAAGATAACCTATATTGCAGGTATCAAAGTTAAGATCCTTCCCATTCCACTTGACCTCTCCCCCATCCTTATCCAGCATTCCAAGGATCATCCTGATACTGGTGGTCTTACCGGCTCCATTTGTACCAAGCAGTGCATACACACCGGGCTTGGGCATCTCAAAGCTGATATTGTCAACCACTACCTTTTCTCCGTATTTTTTGTAAAGTCCATTTACTACCAGTGACATACTTTAAACCTCTCTTTCCTTCTGTAAGTCAATTCTTTGATATCATATCATAATTCATGGATTGTTCAACATTTAAGACTTCCCCATTGTATAGCAACTCTTTTATAAGTGAAAATATTTGTCGTGAAATGCATCATATATGTCGTAAATAAAAAAGCATCAGGTTCAAATCCGTCCCTGATGCTTCACCAGAATCTGTTTCAAATATATTATTCTGTAAACGATCTGTAAACAGCAACATGATCATGAACCGATCTTCTGGAGCTGAAGGTATTTGCTGTTACGCATACATATCTTTTGCCATTCTTTGACTCATAATAGCTTGCTGCGCAAAATCCGGCTTCATCAACAAATCCGGTCTTGGCTCCCTTAACAACACCATTTACCTCTTTATCTGCAATAAAGTTCAGGAACCAGTTATCGATAAATATTCCATCAGGAAGCCCCTGCTCCTCATAGGTTGTAGAGGTCTTATAGGAATGTGCCCCCAGAACATCATACAGAAGGTCATCCTGCTCCGCCTGTCCCAGAACTATGGCTATATCCTCAACTGTACAGTGAAGATTCTCATCATATACTCCAACCGGATTTGAGAAGTAAGCATCTTCCGAAAGTCCGAGGCTTCTTGCCTTTTCATTCATTTTCTCAACAAATACATCTTCTGATTCACAGCAGTATCTGGCAAGTCCGAGTGTTGCATCAGCACCCGAGCAAACGATAGTTCCATAGAGAAGATCTCTTACTGTTACCTCATCCCCCTCCAGAAATCCAACTGCGCTGCATTCATTGTCTCCGTAATAATCAACTATATCCTGGGTAATGACAAATGTATCATCCAGCATTTCCTCTGTGATATAATCTCTCGCCGTAAGAACTGTCAGTATCTTCGTCATTGAAGCAGGATTAATGACTGCTTCCGAATCTCTTTCGGCAACGACTGTATTTTCATCCAGATCTATCAGTATCATATATGCACTGTTAAGCTGCTCAGTAAGCACCGGATCTCCGGGAGAGCTGTAGTTGATAGAACCCTCCACACTGTCCAGATTAACATATATAAGATCATAAGGATTGATAACCGTTTCGCCGTCCTCTGCATACTGTATCTCATTAAATACACTGAGATCAGCCTTTGGAAGATGAACTGTATTATCTGTTACTCTTGGTCTGTAGGAATCCGCCTCAGAAGTATTTACCGCCTCTTCCCCATCCTCCGAAACCGCCGCATCACCATTTGGTATGATATCTTCTGCGTCAGGGTCATCAGACTTTGCATCCGTTACTATGCTTTCCTCTTTAGCCCGGTCTTCTTCAAGCTTTTCCTTTTT
>DGRT01000150.1 GCA_002391105.1 Lachnospiraceae bacterium UBA4381
GATAAATATGCCAAGATCGGCTTCCAGGTTTCAGAGCTTTTTGCTGATGAGGCTACACTTAAGGCTAAGATAGAAAGAGTTATAGCTCAGAAAAATGTACTTCTGGAGCATCTTTATCATAAGCCTCTTCTTACAGTTGATGAGGTATATGCAACTCTTATGGAATACAAGGAAATGGTAAAGCCTTTTGTATGTGATGTATCTGCATTTCTGTATGATGCCTTGAAAGAGGGCAAGAACATACTTCTTGAGGGACAGCTTGGCTCTATGAAGGATCCTGATCATGGAATCTATCCTATGGTAACATCATCTTCAACACTTGCAGGTTACGGAGCAATAGGTGCCGGTATTCCTCCTTATGAGATAAAGAGGATCGTTACAGTATGTAAGGCTTATTCAAGCGCTGTAGGAGCAGGCGAGTTTGTCAGCGAGATATTTGGCGAAGAGGCAGATACTCTGAGAACTCATGGTGGAGATAAAGGTGAGTTTGGAGCAACCACAGGACGTCCACGCCGTATGGGCTGGTTTGACTGCGTAGCTTCCAAGTATGGCTGCAGACTTCAGGGTACAACAGATGTTGCATTTACTGTACTGGATGCACTGGGATATCTGGATGAGATTCCGGTATGTGTAGGCTATGAGATAGACGGTGAGGTTACTACTGACTTCCCTGTTACAACAAAGCTTAAGAATGCAAAGCCTGTATATAAGGTTCTTCCGGGATGGAAGTGTGATATAAGAGGTATCACAAAGTACGAGGACCTTCCGGAGAACTGCAGAAACTATATAGAGTTCATCGAGAAGGAAATCGGTTTCCCTATCACTATGGTTTCCAATGGTCCGGGAAGACATGAGATTATTTATAGATAAGAGTGACATTTGATACGAAAATGAAAATGGTTTTGTATCAGTGTCCATAAGTTGGAATAATTAATATTGAATAATGTGAAAAATGTTGTGGATGCCAGAAGTTTATTCTGGCATCATATGTTTTAGCTTATATGGAGGGGGATATGCATCAGTTCAAATTACCATATCATTTAATTGTAGATGAAGGAATATTCGGAAGGATTCCTTCTGTTATGGAGGATGTGGATGCAGGGATTGCATCAAAGAAAACCATCATAGTTACAGAAGAGAATCTGAAGGGTATATTTGAAAATATTTTAAAGGGTATAGAGGAAAGCTTTACTGACAGTGAGATGTACCTGATACAGCAGGCAAGCTATGATAATGCGGTCAGCCTTGCGAAGTATATAACCATGAATGATATCAAGGTTGTTATAGGCTTTGGTGGAGGAACTGTTCTTGATCTTGCCAAGTTTGCTGCATTTGTCAGTAAGGCGAGGCTGATATCTCTTCCAACCACACTCAGTAATGACAGTCTGGCATCGCCGGTTGCAGTACTGGGAACAGAAGGAAAGGCACGTAAGACCTTCAAATGTACTATCCCTGATGCTATTCTGGTAGATGCAAATATCATTATGAGTGCACCGACCAGACAGCTTCTGTCCGGAATAGGTGATACTGTCAGCAAATATACAGCTCTTAATGACTGGAAGATAGCCCATGTTAAGGGTGAGGATCATGTTGATGACTTTGCCTACATGATATCAAAGATGGCATTTAACTCTATATGCTATAATGATCAGAAGGAGCTGAAGAGTATTGATTTTATAAAGAGACTTACTCAGGCGCTGGTTATGGGCGGGCTTGCAATGGAGATAGCCGGAACCTCCCGTCCGAGCAGTGGCAGTGAGCATCTGTTCTGCCATGCACTTGAGGAAAACTTTGCAGAATATGTAAATGTACCTCATGGTATAGCAGTTGCAATGGGAAGCTACGGAGCGTGCAAATTCCAGAACAGGAATATAGCCAAGATTACCCGTATCATAAAGGAATATGGGATACCGGTAGTACCGTCAGACTGGAAGATTACGGAGGATATATTTATAGGTGCATGGCAGACGGCATCTGCATCACGACCTGACAGATATACCATTCTTAATGAGACGGACCTTTCTGCGGAGAGGCTTAGAAAGCTATATTATGAAATGGAAGATGTATTTGCTAATCCAAACTAGTGCATTGAATTTAAAATAACCAGACCAAATGCCTCTCTGCTTAACCGGGTGGCGCAGTTCCAAAAGTCTCAGCATAGCCTGCTATCCTGTGCTTTTGAAACTTCACTCTCGGGTAAGCATTCTCAGCATTTATCCGGTTATTTTGCAAATGATGTACTAGGTATATCCATACAGTCCCCTGACAGATACTTCTCCGAATCTTACCGGAATTGTTTTTCTTGAAGAAAGTTCTTCGACGATAAGAGCGCCGGACATATCTATTCCTCTGGATATATAATGTCCATCCGGGAAATCAATATTTTCGCTGGTAAGGATTACCTCTTTATCTTTACTGATGAGAAGGCTGTTATATCTGTCAATTATGAAACCCAGATTAAGGGTTTCCTCGTAGGTCGATATAAGCTTTGTTAGTGCTTCGGTAACAAGGGCTGCAAGAATTCCTCTGTCTATAATGGCACGACCTTCTATAGCGAGGGAAGTTGCTTTGTCCTGTATTTCCTTCGGGAAGGAGCTGGCGTTTACATTTATTCCTATTCCGCAGATTATATAAGGATATTCAAGCTCTGTGAGAATTCCACAGAGCTTTTTGTTATTAATAATCACATCATTTGGCCATTTGATATAAATATCAGGGAGTGCGACGCCATACCTTTCTGAATATGTCTTTATGGCTTCTGTAACGGCGAGAGCGGCGAGTATAGTCACTCCGGGTATGCATTCTCCGGGAAGTTCGGTTTTATGTACCAGAGACATACTTATATTGGTAGAGGGTGGACTGCTCCAGCTTCTTCCCATTCTTCCGCGCCCTGATACCTGCGTGTCGGCTATAAATAGCATGGGTGATGCTTCACTGCATGCTGCTGAAGCACCATCTGACTCATACATTTTATTTCTGATTAGCTTCTTGGCTTCATCGTTTGTGGAACCTATTTCATCAAAGTAGTAAAGCTCTGATATGGTTCTGTTATCGAGCAATTCTTGGAAGTCGTTTTTATTCATATTTCCCTCTAGTTTATCTATGAATGATAGTTCTATTTTTTCTGTTTATAATCCAATTCGTTTTGTGTTTTTATATCTGCTTCTATTCCGATTTGTTTTGTGTTTTTGATATCTACTTCTGTTTCTGCCTCTGTTTTGATCTCAGGATCCTCTGTGGGAATGCTTTCTGAAAAACTACCTGAGTTAGTGCCTGAATTGTATTTTTCAACATTTCCATTAAGACAGGTTCTTTCGTCAAGGAAGTTATATATTTTTTCAGCCACATCCTTCTTAAGAGAAAAGGGCAGTACATAGTCGGTTTTGCCAATAGTTATATGTATAAGACTATATAATATCTCATTTTCCGGAATGATATGTGAAAGGTTTGTTATGTCACTATATTTATATACCTTATCGCCATACCTTGTATGAACTGTAAAGTCGGTATCCCGGAATTCATAGTCCATATTATATGCGCCGGGTCTGAAGGAGTTAATGAACAGATATATTCCGTATATCAGAAGTGCAAAGGCGAGTATCGTTCCCAGCTTGTGGCTTCGTCCATATCCCAGTATAAACATAACTACCTGAGAAGCGCAGACGATTATTACAACTATACCGAGTAATCGGTAGGTCAGTCTTGTTCTTTTGCTTTTTTTTACGTGATAATTAATCATATTACAATCCTATACAGTCTTATGAATTAGATGTGATGAGGCAGAGCCCCTTTAAAGTAACTATAAATTGTGATTCTATATGTTTGATGCATTAGTTAATCTGATAAATAAAATACTGCTTTTTATCATACCATATTGTGACATTTAATGAAAAGATAAAAACATGGGGACAAATAAATTATTGTATGCTATATTAGTTAGGTATGTTCGGTAAAGCACCGGAGTAAAGTATAAATATGATAAGGGAGAAGCATATGAAGGCAAATTTTTTTAATTCAAATCTGTTTAGAATAATACTTATTCTGCTTGTTATTGGTGTGATGCTTACTGCATTTGGAGTGTCTGATTTTATTGACTCACGTAAGGAACCCATAAAGTATGAAGAGCTTACTGCTACGCAGCTTAAGAAGGGTGCAATAATAGAGGGGGATATATATTACAATCTGGGACAGTTTGAGACCATAGAGCACCAGAAGAATGGTGTAACACAGAGTACAGATTACAGATATGTTATTCCAATCGGTGATGATTTCTATGCTGGTTTTGAGGCTCTTAATAATGAGATGGTAACCAGCCTTGATACACAGACTGATGAAACCTATGATTATCTGGATGGGAAAATAGAGGATACAACAACAGTTGTTCATTTCACCGGTAAGGTTCAGAAGCTGAATGATGAAGACTATGGCTTTTTTAAGGAGATGATGGTTGACTATCTTGGATTTACAGAAAGTGAATTCACTGAAAAGTGTCCGAAGTATCTTATAGAGGCAAGAGAATTTGGCAAAACTACTCCTCTTATGTTTGTAGGCATAATACTTTTACTTATAGCAATAGGGCTTATAGTATTTGTTGTTTTACAGTTTAAGAAGGCATCTTCAACAGCAGGAGCCGGAGTAAGGTCAGTGCCGGGAAATTCATATGATGCAAATTCAATGATGAACCAGGGACCAATGGTGAATCAGAATCCAACGATGAACCAGGGACCAATGGTGAATCAGAATCCAACGATGAATCAGGGACCAATGATGAATCAGAATCCAACAATGAATCAGGATCCGATGATGAACCAGAATCCAACGATGAATCAGAATCCAACGATGAATCAGAATCCAACGATGAATCAGGATCCAATGATGAATCAGGGACCACAAACAGATGATTATTACGGAAATAATTCAAATTATTAAAAAATTGCAGAATACTGTATAGTTGACAGGATTATTCCTGAATCATAAAAGGGTAAGAATATGATAAAGCTTATAGCAAGTGATATAGATGGAACGCTGGTTCCGGACGGAACTCATGAGATAGATAAAAGAATCTATGATGTGATCAGAAGACTGAAGGCTCATGGAATAACCTTTGTAGGTGCCAGCGGAAGGCAGTTTGCCAGCATGGCAAAGCTTTTCGGTCCGGTCAATAAGGATATATATTATATAACCGATAATGGTTCTATACTCCGCGATTATCGTGAGGTCTATAATATGAATATCATAGAGCGTCCGGTTCTTATGGAAATGATACGGGATGCCAAGAGGCTTCATGACTGTGACATCATGCTGTGCGGCAGGGATACAGCGTACTGTGAGGATAAGAGCCCTATGTTCTACTGGCTCAGGGATTCCTACAGATTCAATATTCAGGTTCTGGGGGACTTTGAGAAGAATCTGAATGACGATATAGTTAAAATGTCTATATATCATGTGGATAATGCAGAGAATATAGTAAATGAGTGGTTTACTCCAAAGTGGAAGAATGAATTTAAGATCGCCAGTGCCGGTATCATGTGGATGGATATAGTATATCCGGATGCCGATAAGGGAAGCTCTCTCAGGATACTTCAGAAGAGGCTCGGAATAACACCGGAGGAGACGATGGCTTTTGG
>DGRT01000080.1 GCA_002391105.1 Lachnospiraceae bacterium UBA4381
ACGAGCTTCCCGGTCCGTTGGATGAGCTTCCCGGTCCATCGGATGAACTATCTGTTCCATCTCCATCATTTCCAATAATAGCACCCGGCTTATTACTATCTGATTCTTCGGTAGTAGCTTCCTCAGTAGCTGGTTTCTCTGTTGTTGGCTCCTCAGTAGTAGCCTCCTCAGTGGTAGCTCCTTCAAGCTCCTCAGGTGCTGCCGCCTCATCAGCAGGCTCAGCCCCTTCTTCTTTTTCCTTCAGTTCTCGCTGCCTATCTTCGTAGGTATGTCCCGGCAGCTCGCTCTCATCTACACTATATGGTGTTACCGAGTAGCCACTGTCATTTGGCGTAGTTTCAGGATCTATGCCAAGCTTTCTGCAGGCTTCATCATAGTAGCTGTTCAGAACCCATACCTGAGTAGAACCGGGGATGAACTTATAATTATTAACTATATAGTAATAAGCCTCCGGAGCATAGTCCGCCATCTGATTATTCCAGGACTCATAACCCAGATAGAATATACATACTCTTGCCGGATTCTCTAAGAATTTGTCTATCTTATGAGAACCAACCGCATCCCACATCCAAGGTGTGCTGACCGTCGGTCCTGTCGTAACTCTCTTTGATGCCCATGGAACAGTATCGCAAACATTTGTCTGCCATATACGTTCATCCTCATCTGTAATTTTGGCGACAATATCTGTATCCGTCTGGTAATGATTATATTCTGATCTGAAAATGAAACTAAAGAAATATTCAGACCATTGCAGGTAGGAAAAAACTCCCAGGAACAGAACAGCACAAACTCCCAGCTTCACCAGCACCGGCTTGGCATCGAACTTTTCTTTATCTCCAAGTCCACCATAGGTTACGAGACCAAAGCTCATAACCAGAGCCATCATTCCCATAAATGCTTTTGCGTGGAAATTAAACATACCTCTGTTTGCAAAGCCATACACATACATGAACATGGAGAGTCCTGCTATCCATCCCTCTTTTCTGAATATCTTGTAAGGAACATACAGAGAACCGAATATCATGGCATAATGAAGCATATATTTTATTCCCAGTAACTGAAAATCAAGATCTGATATCTCCTGTATCAGGAAATCAAATGGAGCCATAAATGCGCCAAATGTGCTTCCTCCAAGTCCTGCCATATACTGTGGATAATACAATGTATTTATCGTATAAACCCCAAATCCCATATCGTGGAAGGATCTGGTGAAGAGGCAGTAAACCGCATAGATAACCCAAGGGATAGCCACTATACCGACCAGCTTTCCATACTTCTTTAACATATAGATAAACCAGTCTTTTATCGGAACTGAGTCCTCATAGCCCCATTTAATCTCAGTGAGCAGCACTCCCAGTCCCACGAAGAACAGCGGGAATATGGCCATGAACATGGTTCCAAATGTAAATATAGTAGCAAAACACATTCTGATGCAGCTTCCTGTGCTTATTTCTCTCTTTTTCAGGAATACGATAAATTCCAGGAAGAATATCTCTGCACCTATAACACACAGACTCTCCGACAGAATCTGCGTACCAAAATCAACATTCTGTAGTATGGTATAGTACAGATATGGCTGAAGCACGAATACCCATTTATTAACATACTTCTTATATACAAATACAAAGCTTGTCCAGAAACCGGCAAAGAGCATATAGAAGAACAGTCTCTGCAGGGCTGCAGTTCTTGCCCCAAATACATAGAATATCCAGCTTATTATGTACATAAAAGGCATATGCTGTGAAGGTATGTCTCTGTACAGAACCTTACCCTTGAACATTTCAAATGCAACTGTATATATATCCAGCTCATCCGGGTCAAACCATATTTCATATACATATCTCATCTGCATAAAGACGAACATGGTAAATAGTATGGCTCCCATGATAAAGGACTTATATTTAAGCACAAATCCAACTACATTATGAATGACATCATCCAGCTTACTTCCACTGCCCGGCTGATACGATGACTTCTTCGTACCTGATATTTTTTTATCTGAACCACTACCCTCAGTATGATTTCCTGCCAGCATTTTACTACTTCCTGTTCTTTCTGCGTCAGCCTTCTTATTATCCAGCTTTTCCACTTCAACTTTTTTACTGTCCGACTTCTCCGTTTCAGCTTTTTTTTCATCAGTCTTCTCTGTGTCGGTCTTCTTAATACCAACGGCTTCCACATTGACCGGCTTACCGTCTGACTTTTCTATGTTAGTTTTCTTACTGTCTGCTACTCCTATGTCAGCTTTTGTACTGTCTGCTACTCCTATGTCAGCTTTACTTTCCTCTGACTTCTCTATGTCAGCGTTCTTACCGCTCACAGCTTCCACGTCAGTCGCCTTACTGTCCGGCTTTTCTACGTCAGCCTTATCTTCTTCACCGGATGTTGCTGCGGCATTTTTTCTTTCTGCGGCAAGCTCTTCCTTCAGCTTCTTCTCAGCCTCGGCTATTCTTTCTCTATCAGCCTCCAGTTTCTTTTCAGCTTTTATTCTCTGCTCTTCCTCAGCCCTACGGAGCTCCTCCGCTTTCCTCAGAGACTTGGCTCTTTTTTCTTCCTCAGCCCTCTTCATCTCCTCCAGCCTCTTCTCGATCTCAGCCTTTCTGGCAGCTTCCTTCGCTGCAGCAGCCTCTTCCTCAGCCTTTTTAGCTGCATTGAGTGCTGCTTTTCTGGCTTCGACCTCGGCAGACCTTACCTCATCTACCGGATCATCCATGATTATTTCATCTACTTCTTTGCTCATAATTTTCCTCGTTATTTATAATATGATGTGGGAGTCAAAATTACCTTTTGACATATATGATATGTTATTCCTGTTTGCTAGTTTTCATTTTCCCCAGAATATATTTGCATACCTTATATTCATCTGCACTCATCCGGAGATAATCATTATAAAACTCTTCCTCAGAAAGCCCGACGCCAGCCAAATACTGTTCAAAATATTTCTCCACCTCTTCAGAAGGTTCACATTCAGCAGCCATTTCACTAACAATATCAGCACCACTCGAAAGATCATTTTCATCTAACACATTTTTCATAACCGTATCTATGAGTATGCCCTGAGTTTTATGAAATTCCTCATTTATAATTCTTATATCAACTATCTCTTTCGCTCTGGCACGAAGCATATCCTCGGTCTCTTTATCTATATCATAGTATAATGTACATGCTATCTTTACCGGCATCAGTCTGGCTGTAAGGGTCTGACCTTCATATTCCTCCAGCTCAGGGTAGCGGGGCGGAATCTTCACCTGTACATCTCTGGTCTCGCCAGCCTTCATATCGACAAGAGCTTCGTCGATCTCACGAAGCAGTTCTCCTGAGCCTGTCTTGACTGTCGCAGTTTTATTGCTATGCTCCAGCTCGATCAGATTTCCTTCTCTGTCATATAGCTCTACATCCAGATATAAGCTCTGCAGAGGATCAATATCTACCATTGTATCATCATTTATCCTGTCAATCTTCAGATAACCTGATGCAAGATATCCATATACGGCTTCAATATCCTTCTGATACTCTTCGTCACTGAGAACAGGTTCATCTGTTATATCCACTTCCGAAGGGTTCCCGGAAAAAGCTTTACCTTTTATCCGGTCACTGAGCCCGTCACATACCATTCTGATATCAATACCTTCCACATAGCTATCATGGATTACCATTGGATAATAAGCAATAGTACCCCGATATACAGTTGACTCCTTACGTGGACCTATATGGTATCTTACACCGGCGCACTTTAGATATGGCGGCTCCGTCACACCCAGCTTTTCAAAATAAGGAACGAAACATAGGGTTGCATTATCTGTAACAAATTCATCCGTCATATATTCTTCTGTTGTATAGTGTGAGTATGGAAACCAGGTTTCATCAGAAGAAACGGCGTGAATACTCATTTCCTGCCAGTTGCCTGACATTTCGTAGTCATAGTAGCCCCTTCTTTTCAGCTCCGGAAACCAGCCCACACGGAAGTAACCGCTGTTGCCCTCAAACTGTACACCTGAAACAACCCCTGACTCCGGTGTAGGAAAAAATATTGTATCATTTACATCATAATCTATATCCAGCAGGAGCTTGTCAAAGGCTTTATCTATCCACGCATACTGATAATTAGTTACCAGCCCGTCGCCAAAATACTCCATATACTCGCTTTCATAGTTCATGGTATGGTGACCTATAGGTACCTGCGGAAATATTCTTCTCGTAACAGGATCCACTGTTATATAGCTTTCCAGCCCGAGCACCATACACATTATAAATATCATAAAGCATTGCAGCAGCTCAAATCTGTTACTGAAAGCCATCTGAGAATCAGAGTCCCCGGACACATTCTTCCCAAAAGAAATACCCTTGAAAGCTGTAAATTCTGCCAGCAGCGCAATGATTACCAGTCCAACTGCAAAGAATATATTATAACGCTCTATCGCAGATACATGCATGAGGATTCCAACTGCGGCAAAGCATGCCATAGCTCCCATCATGCCCAGCAGAAGCATGTTGCAGTTTCTTGACTGGATAAGAGCTTCCCTATGTTTAATATCCTCTGCCCCGGATGATACCTGCTGTGCTGCCGACTCCATCTCGGACGTTGGTTTTGTGCCAGCTTCTTCCATCTTTGCTGATGATCTCGCACCAGCTTCTTCTGATTTATCAGGCGCACCCTTCCTGCGATTATAGATATATCTCCCTATTATCACCAAAACACTTAGTATAAATATAATACTAACAACCCACGCAAAGTTACTTATCAGATACTGTTTCACCTTCATAGCAGCATAAGGTCTGTTAAAGCCTATGTCGATAGCAGCTCCTCCACCTGCCTCTATCCTGTCTGCCCAGGTGGAGCCATTAAAGAGATATCCGATTACAAACAGCGCACCGGTAGTAAATGCTACCCATAGTTCAGAGGAGCAGATAACATTTTTCACTCTTGGCAGGAATCCTCCAGTCTCATTTTTCATAAATATTCTGTAAAGGATCCTTACACCATAATACCCCAGCACTATTACTGCTGAGGTCTCCTTTGAGAAACACATCATTAGAAGCATGAAGGTTTCAAGCACGTGCCATTTCTTCATCCCAAAATATAAGGCAAATATGAAAAACAGCACCATATAATAATCAGGTGTGCAGTAAACTGACAGTCCTAAAAATATCGGAACACATCCTACCGCCAGAGCACTGAGCATTGCCCGAAGGCTGCTCATTCCGATGGATTTTCTAAATATTTCATATAATGCAAGCACGGCAAGTATTGAAAAAACTATCTGCCATGCGGTTGCCAGCATTACATTTCTATGTCCAAAGAAAAGTGGAAGTGCCACAAAGGTACTAAATCCATAGTTTGGATGATATGCTATTCCGAACTGGTAGAAAAAATCGTGGAGTGTCAGATTGTAATAATAGGTAGAAGATCCAACTGTAAAGAAATATTCTCCTGCATCCCATCTTTGAAATGTACCAAGCATCGGAAATCTCATAAGAATAAGGATAAGTGTAAGAACTGTCCCACACAGAATACCCTTCTTTTTTTCTTTAGCATCCTCATATTTATCTTCTTCCGACTTTGTGATGACATTCCTGAAAATGATGCCTGTTATCACAGTAAGTACCAGCATCACTCCAAATATAATAAAAGTAGCTAGGGGAAACGGTTTCATACCATACTTCTTATGAAAGTTCGCTTCTCCTAGATATGCTGCCGCATGGAACAATGCAGGGTACATGGCAACCAGCGTTAACTGTCCCATTATACTATATATTTTTTTCAGTCTCCTACTCGATGCAGTCATATACGATAGTTCCCATCCATTCTGATGAAAATATACTTTGGGGTGACAAGGTGCCTGTCCCCCTGTCACTTCTTTGGGGTGACAAGGTGCCTGTCCCCCTGTCACTTATCGTCTTCCTCAAAATTAATCCGTTCCTCTTCAACAACAAGAGGACGGTTCATAATACGTTTATTCATACTCATTATATATTCACCCATGAAGCCTATGGAGAATATTTGAACCGCACCGATCAACGACATGATAATAATGAGCGGCGCCATACCTGCTTCAAAGCCGTACCAGTTTGTCAGCTTGAGAACCAGATAAACTATTCCAACCACTATACTGACAAAGGCTATAAACATACCAACAAAAGTACATATCCTGAAGCCGATCTTGGTATAGGAAGTTATAGACAGCATTGCCGCGTCATATAGTGTGTAGAAGTTATTATGAGTCTTACCAGCCCTGCGTTTAGGCTGCTCATACTCGATTTCCTTTCTGGCAAAGCCCAGTTCAGCCACTATTCCTCTCAGGAAAGGTGTCGGATCGTGAAGCTTTCTCAGTACCTCTATAAATTCTCTGTCATAGAGGCCGGAACCGGTAAAATGCTCTATCTGCTCAACATCAGAGAACTTTTTAACGAACTTGTAGTAGGTTGAACGAAGCGCATACATCAGCTTGTTTTCCTTACTGGCTGTCTTGATTCCGATTACTATCTTGTAGCCCTCTTCCCAGCCTGCAAGGTATTTGGGAATCATTTCCACAGGATCCTGAAAATCACATACCATGGATATAACACAGTCACCTGTAGTCTGGAGCATGCCGTAATAAGGCGAGTTGAACTGTCCAAAATTCTTAGCGTTAAATATCGCCTTTACCTTTGGATTTCTGCTGCATATCTCTCTAAGCAGCGGACGCGTATTGTCAGAAGAATCATTATCTATGAAGAGCAGCTCATAATCATACTGGGGCAGCTCTTTTTCAAATATATCCCTGATGGCATTGCTCATAGGCACAACATTTTCTTCTTCGTTATAACATGGTATAAGTATGCTTACTTTCTTCTTACTCATAATATTTACTCTCGTTTTCGTGATGTATGTCTCAGTGTACTTCTCTTGCGGTTTCTTTATGTTTTTCGTAATAATCTTTTCAGATAATTCGGCTCATTAACACCGGATGCTTATCCCAGACTACAGACTAGGGATTCTCTCTTGCCCACTCAACCGTTCTTCTGATTCCTTCTTCAAATGAAACCTGAGGAACGAAGCCTGTGTCAGCAGTTATCTCTGTAATATCAGCCACCAGATGCATTACCTGATTCTCGTTATATTCTCTTTCTCCGATTCCTACATCCAGAGTCGGATCTACAGCATCACGTATAGCATAGATATAGTCCTTCAGCAGTCTCTCTTCTCCGGAACCTATAGTGTAGGCCTTCTGGTCAATTCCAGACTCAGCTATACTGATAAATGCTCTGGCACAATCCTCTGCAAAAATATAATCCCATACCTGCTCAGCCGGAGTAAACTGCATCCTTTCGCCTCTCAGCATAGAACGTACCGCCGACATTACCATGGTATAGTCATTGTCTCCCGGACCATAACAACTGAGGATTCTTCCCCAGTTCTGTCTCATCCCTAAGTTTCTGCATTCCAGTGCAGACAGCTTTGAAGCAGCCAGCTTTGCGATACCATAGCCCGTTATAGGATCCTTTGGAAGCTCATCGGAAAGCTTTCCGCTTACGATACCAAACTCTGCCTGGGAACCCGCTCCTATAAAGGTCTTGCACCCTGCTTCATAAGCAAGATGAACAGCATCCAGACACGCCTTGATATTTGCCTCCTGCTTTGGTGCATCATTTCTTCCTGTACCAAAGGTGTAACCCCATCCGAAATGGAAAAATGTGTCATGCTCCCAGCCCAGCTTATCTCTGAGGGTTGGCAGATCCCAGAGACTGCACTCAACTACCGTCAGCTTGCCTTCTCCATAGTGATCAAGGTTTCTCATCTTCTCGGACATAGGTCTGATAATGGCAGTTACATTTACTCCCTGATCCAGCAGAAGCTTTGCAACATGGGAACCGATCATTCCAGTTGCGCCAGTTATTATTACGCTTTTCATAATTTTTCTCTCTCGTATAATATCTTTTAGATACAATAAATGTACTTTAATGTTAGTATAAATCTTTGCCTTCGGCAAATCCGGGTTCTGCTTTGCAGAACTAATCCTCAGCTTTGCTTTGAATTATCATTGTCTTACTTCAAAGTATCATCGCTTTTCTTCAAATTATCATCGCTTTTCTTCGAAGTATCATTGCTTTTCTTCGAAGTATCATTGCTTTTCTTCGAAGTATCATTGTTCACCTCGAATTATCACCGCTTCGGATCTTCGATTACTTTACAACCGACGACTTACTTACAGGCTTCGTGGATTACCTTACTCATGTAAGCAAGCTTCTCCTCTGTCATTCCCGGATACACTCCGATCCAGAAGGAATTATTCATTATAAAGTTTGTAACCTCAAGACTTCCCGGTACTCTGTAGGCATCTGTTCCTCTGATGCTGTCAAAGCATGGATGAAGTGTAAGATTTCCACTGAAGAGAAGTCTGGTCTGTACATTGTGGGATTCAATGTAACCGGTAACTTCATTTCTGGAAAGTCCTGACTCAGGCTTTACGCTTATCAGGAAACCAAACCAGGATGGCTCAGAATTCTCTGTTGCTTCAGGAAGGATCAGCTTATCCTCCAGATCACTGAGCGCTTCTCTTAAGTATTTCCAGTTTGCCTTTCTCTTCTCGATAAAGGAAGGGAACTTCTTGAGCTGCTCTACGCCGACTGCAGCCTGAAGATCAGTTACCTTCAGATTGTAGCCAAGGTGGCTGTAAACATATTTGTGATCGTATCCGGCAGGAAGCTCTCCAAACTGTCCATCAAATCTATGACCACAGAAATTGTCTCTTCCTGAAGGACATATACAGTCACGTCCCCAGTCCCTGAAGCTCTTAAC
>DGRT01000084.1 GCA_002391105.1 Lachnospiraceae bacterium UBA4381
CTCCCAGCTGAGCTAAGACCCCTGAAATATCCTCTGTTTTTCACAGCACTTTTCCTATTATAGTGATGAGGTGTCGCTTTGTCAAGCAATATTTTTTTATTTTATATAACCCCTGCTGATTTCAGAATAAACACCCAGAGCGTTAATGTAACGGAGGAAAAAAGCGTTGTTAATACCACTACATTTGATGTGAGTACCTCATCATTATTCATTTCCTTCGCCATTATATAACAGGTTACTGTTGCCGGTGAAGCCAGCATGATCAGTATAGCCACAAGCTCGCTGCTATTAAAACCAAATCTGATAGCAACAGGCATAAATATAGCAGCAAGCAGCACCAGCTTTACAAAGGATGCAACAAGAGCAGGTTTAAGTCTGGTCAAGGCAAGCTTAAAATTAAAACCTCCACCTATAGCAATCAGCGCCATAGGAGTCGCTGTTGCCCCGATATACTTTATAGTTTTCATCGGAATAGCAGGCATTTTAAGACCGGATATTGCAAAAAGAAGTCCTAATACGATTCCGATTATTATCGGATTAGTAACTATTCCTTTCAAGGATTTCTTTATCTCATCTTTTCCTGACGTTTTATCCTTCGCAGAAAATGAAAGAATTATAACGGAAAATATATTAAAAAGTGGAACTGCCGATGCAATCATAAGTGGCGCCATTCCGGCCTCGCCACATATATTTTCCACAAATGCAACACCTAGTATAGCTGCACTGCTTCTTACCGATGCCTGAGCAAAGGCTCCAACCATGCTTTTATCTTTTATAAATATATATGATAGAAGCCACGAAAGTCCAAACATCACTATGGTAACAACAATACAGAAAACTATAAATCCAGTATCTATACTGCTAAATATATCCGAGAATGCCATATCTTCAAACAGCATCACCGGAAGCGCGACCTTAAATACATATCTGTTGGTTACATTTGTAAATTCATCACTTATAAGTCCTATCTTCTTCAAAAAATATCCCAGCAAAATCACCAGAAATACAGGGATTGTTGCATTTATACTGAATATAAAATCACTCATTTTAACCCATCCTTTTCCTCACCCCTGATAATCTAATACAGTCAAATCCCCTTGTCAACATCAAAACTGAGTATAAAAGAAGCATAGCATGAAAAAAGAGACCATAACAGGTATGGTCTCCACTTTATTACTACATATTATATATGATTTATGCCTCTGCAGGTGCAACATCCTCTGTAAAGTCAGCTCCATCCTCAAAGAAGTCATCATCAAAATCATCATCAAACTCATCAAAGTCATCAAGATAATCAGGTGTGAGATACTTATAAACTGCTACTGCAATACCAGCAATAAGAGTTATAACACCGACAATGATACATATAGCAATAATAGTATTCTTTGCTGTCTCAACTGCATCTTCCTTAACAATCTCGTTTCTCATATTAAGAAACCCCCTTTCAAGTAATTAAAAATTGTTATCAAAACATAAATGAATTATATCATACTTTGAGCATCCTGCAAGTAATAAATAATAACTTTCGATAATGTTTTCATCAAAAGTTACTATTCACGGTTTTATTGTCTCCGCCTGCACCCCGACGACGTACCATCAGAGATGACAGTTATTCAATAACCACCCGACCATCTTCAATCGCTTCTTTAAACAGATTATATATAAGCTCCTTCGCATGGTTATCTGCCGAAGACTTAAGCGCCTCTGTATCGGTCTGCTCCATAGCATCAGTTTCAGCCATTGATATAGCCTCTACACCATCCTCCTTACTGTCCCAGTTAAACAGTGCAAAGCTCTCATCATAAAACTCTATGCTGGCAGGATCGACATAAACCCCACGAATATCAGAATCCGGAAGCTTAACAACAACCACCCCATCACCGATCTGGCTCACCTTAATAGCAGACACATCTATTCCAGCCTCTATTTCCGCTGTATATGTCATAGTATAGGATTTCTTATTGATAAAGGGTATTTCACCCTCTTCATAATGAATATATCCCTTATATATAGTCTTTTCCGTAGTAAGTTCACTTACCTCTTCCAGCTTCTCAGAAACAGTAACCGCCGTCACCTTGGGTTTCTTATCGGCACTCATAATCTTAAAGCAGATAAGAAAGCCTCCCAGCCCCGCCAGAATAATCAGAACCAGAGGAACCACTATATAAAATATCAGTTTATTTCCAAAGGCAAAGAACCTAAAACCGGAAGAAGCTCTTTTATTATCTTTTTCAATATCAGCCATAAACAGTATCCTCAAATAATGTCACTTAGTCGCTAGTAAATTCCAAAGCTCTCAAATGCTTAATTAACCTTTTTAAGCTTCGCGAGCGTAGCAAACATTTTCTTTGTTCCACAGGAATCAAAATTAACAGTTACCTCATACTCATTTCCCGTTCTGACCATCTCAGTGACAACACCTTTTCCAAACTTGATATGTCTTACCGTATCCCCTACCTTATAATCGATAGAAGATACTTCCACTGATTCATTACGGTATATTCCTTTTCCGGAAAATGAAGCCGTAAGACCTGAAGCAGTTGAACCGGAAGATGCTTTGGAGCCCGAATAACCATACCCACTGCCGCCACGGGAATTATTCATATAAGCCCCGCTGGAAAATCCGGATGAAAGACCTCTCTTCATTCCGGTTCTTATCATAAGCTCCTTGGGAATCTCTTTTATAAATCTTGACTCCGCCGGATAGCTTCTCTGTCCATTAATCATTCTTGTAGTTGCGGAACTAAGAAACAGCTCTTCCTCCGCTCTTGTTATACCAACATAACAGAGTCTTCTCTCCTCCTCAACAGCATCCGGATCATCACTATCCATAGCCAGCCCGCTAGGGAAGAGTCTTTCCTCCATTCCTACTATATAAACGACCGGAAACTCCAGTCCCTTGGCACTGTGAAGCGTCATCAGCGTAACCTTGTTATCACTGTCCTCCTGACTGTCATCAGTATCAGCAACCAGAGAAATATCCTCCAGAAGCTCCATAAGCGTCGGTTCTTCAGCCATCTCCTCATAACCAACTATCTTGTTACGAAGCTCATCTAGATTCTCTATTCTGGTTCTGGCTTCATCAGTTCCCTCCGCCTGAAGCTCTGTCTTATATCCGGTTTCCTCCAGCAGCTTATCATAGAGCTCTGTAAGCCTGCCCTCATCAGCAAAAACACGTAGTCCCTCTATAAGCTCCACAAAACCGCTCAGCTTATCCTTCACTTTACCTAAGACCTCTCGAAGCTCAGGAGTTTTTATAAATTCATACATAGAGCAGCCCATTTCAAGGCTGTTATCCCTTATCTTTAAAACTGTAGTAGGTCCTATACCACGCTTAGGCACATTTATAATACGGGAAAATGATACCTCATCAAATGGATTTGCAAGCAGCTTCAGATATGCAACCATATCACGAATCTCTTTTCTTCCATAAAATCCGGTACCTCCAACAAGCTTATAAGGAATACTCTGATATACAAGCTTTTCCTCGATAGCTCTTGACTGGGCATTGGTACGATACAGTATTGCGCAGTCACTATATGCTCTTCCCTCGATACTCTTATTGATAATGCTGTTAACTACTCCCTGAGCCTCCTCATATTCAGTTTCAAAAACAGTATAATTAATCTTGGCTCCTTCCTCTTTATCCGTCCAGAGCTTCTTTGCCTTTCGCCCACTGTTATTAGCTATAACAGCATTTGCCGCATCCAGTATGACTGAAGTAGAACGATAATTCTGCTCAAGCTTCACCACCTTTGCATCCTTATATACTTTTTCAAAATCAAGAATATTAGATATATCAGCTCCTCGGAACTTGTAGATAGACTGATCATCATCACCAACAACACAGAGGTTGCGCCATTTGGCAGCCAGAAACTCAACCAGCAGAAACTGGGAATGGTTAGTATCCTGATACTCATCCACCATTATATACTTAAATCTGTTCTGGTACAGCTCAAGCACCTCTTTATCCTTATCAAAAAGCTCAAGAGTCTTAAATATCAGGTCATCAAAGTCCAGAGCATTATTACTCCTCATACGTATCTGATATTCACGATAGATTTGGGCAATCTGCCGATCTCTATATGAGTAACCATTAGCCTTTTCATAGTCTTCCGGTGTCATAAACTGTTCTTTTGCATTAGAAATAATCCCCAGGCACATTCTTTCATTATACTGCTTAGGATCCAGATTAAGAGACTTTACAACTTCTTTTACAACAGTCTTCTGATCATCAGTATCATATATGGTAAAATTATTATTACCGCCAATCCTGTCATAGAATCGTCTGAGAATCCTTACACACATGGAATGAAATGTACTTACCCATATTCCATTTGCTGACGAACCAACCTCAGCTTCTATTCTTTCACGCATCTCACCTGCAGCCTTATTTGTAAATGTTATCGCCAGTATATTATACGGATTAACATCTAACTCATCTATAAGATACGCGACACGGTGCACTATTACACGGGTTTTACCGCTTCCCGCTCCTGCCAGTATAAGAAGAGGCCCCTCGGTGTACGAGCAGGCCTCCCACTGTTTATCATTAAGTCCAGCCATATTAGCCCTCAGATGTCTGTCCAAGTTTTGCTTTAAGGGCTGCAAGCTCATCCTGAACGGCTGCATCAGGAGAAGCATCATACTTAGCCGAAAGACTATCAACCTCACTTGAAGCAGAAGTTGAATTCAGTTCAGCCTCAGCAGCAGCTATATCAAGCATGGCATCAGCCTTATCCTCAATACGCTGGAAAGCAGCAAAGCTTGAAGAAGAATCAATCTTGGATGTAACCTTATTGATATCCTGCTGTGCCTTTGCAAGCTTGATCTTAGCCTTGATAGCATCACGTCTTGATTCGAGCTCTGCTATATCATTAACAAGCTTATCATGCATCTGACGCATCTTCATGGCATTAGCAGCCGATACATCATATACCTGCTGAAGTGTAGCCTGCTTAGCA
>DGRT01000116.1 GCA_002391105.1 Lachnospiraceae bacterium UBA4381
CAGGGACGCAGGGTTTTCGTAGGGCAGAATATATATACCAAGGGAGCCTGCTACAGAGCGGTAGGTGGCGAATATGGTGCCTTCTACGAGGATTTCTTTGTGGAGACCAGAGAAAATGTCCTGTCGGATATAGGAGTCACTCTGGATGATGAGCATGATACATTTGTTCCTATTGTTAAAGGTGGGCGTCAATGGTACAACACTCATGGTAAACTGAATGTGATACTTGACGATACGGACAAGATTACTCTTGTATATAAGAGCAGGAAGACCGGAGTAGAAAAAAGGGAAATGGTACAGATTCATGGTCTGCCCAAGCGTCCCAATAAAACTACCAAGGTCAGTCTGGAGGTGGAGTTCGACAGTCCCAGTGCCGGAGCGGTAATCATCAGGGATCTGGGCTTTGGAAAGCTCTTTCCTACCACAAATAAAATTTATAGAAAGGAGTTTAGTGTCTGATGTCGCAGTTAATACTATGTACCTCAAAGGTGGCTGAGACTCCTTTTACATTTCTTAATACAAAGGTTGAGATATATACATATGAGGAGCTCTGCTTCTATATCTATAACAATACCATTCTTATCAGTAAGTCCACTCTTTCTGAAAAGCTTTTTGAATGGATAAGGGACGAACTGGGGATGAATGAACTGGCGGATAAGCTGATAGGTCTTGCCAATAAGGCTACGTTTGTTCAGGATCTGCTTATTGAGATACTCAGTGCCGGAAATTATTATACTATTGAAGAAATCAAGACCTATGCAGAAGCCTGGCAGAAGTATCGTAAGCTGGACATGCTTCACCGTGAGAAGATGCGTGCTGATGGATATCTGGCTTATAGAAGATATATTAAAGCGGCTACATTTTACGATGATATAATAGAAAAAGCCGATGCTTCAGCTGATCCTGTATTTGTTGGAAATATATATCATAACAGAGGTGTTGCGGCGGCAAATAATATGGACCTGAATGCTGCAAAGGACTTTTTTATGGAGGCATATCGCCTTAATGATAATCCGGACTCGCTTAAGAGCTATTTCTATATAGTAGCAATAACCTCAGATACTGCAACTCTCAGAACTGAGATAAGAAATCTTGGGCTTCCGGATGAATATCTGGAGGAGATAATGACTGAGATAGGAGAATCCAAGGATGACGTCAGGGAGATGACCATCTTTGCCATGCTTCAGAGAGCTGCTTATAATAAGATGAATAAGGATATGACTGACTACGACAAACGTATGGATATAATCCTTAGTGAGCTTAAAGACGACTTTAGGAGTCAGGCTATATAGAAGTGTGATTTAATAAAAGATTTCAGGAGTCAAGCTATATAGAAATGTAATTTTAATAAAAGACTTCAGGAGTCAGGCTATATAGATTTTTAATTTAAAACATTAATTTGATGGAGGATATGATAAAACATGAGTAAGGAACTGGAGAAAAATTACAGCCCTGAACAGATAGAGGGCAGACTTTACAGGAAGTGGGTTGACAAAGGCTATTTTCACGCAGAAGTAGATAGGAGTAAGAAACCATTTACTATCGTGATGCCACCTCCAAATATTACCGGACAGCTTCACATGGGTCATGCTCTTGATAATACAATGCAGGATATACTTATCCGAATGAAGAGAATGCAGGGATATAATGCACTGTGGCAGCCGGGTACAGATCATGCGGCTATCTCAACAGAGGTTAAGATCATCAATACCCTAAAGGAACAGGGGATAGATAAGGAAGATCTGGGAAGAGAAGGCTTCCTGAAGCGTGCATGGGAGTGGCGCGAGGAGTACGGCGGACGTATCGTAAACCAGCTTAAGCGTCTTGGTTCATCTGCCGACTGGGATAGAGAACGCTTTACCATGGATGAGGGTAACAATAAGGCTGTAAATACAGTATTTAAGAAACTGTATGACAAGGGCTGGATATATAAGGGCTCCCGTATAGTAAACTGGTGCCCGGTATGTCAGACCTCTATATCAGATGCAGAGGTAGAGCATGAGGAGCAGGAAGGACATTTCTGGCATATCAACTATCCTGTAGTTGGTGAAGAGGGAAGATTTGTCGAGATAGCAACTACCCGTCCTGAGACACTTCTGGGAGATACAGCAGTAGCTGTAAATCCTGAGGATGAAAGATATGCAGATATAGTTGGAAAGACTCTTCTGCTTCCACTGGTTAACAGAGAGATTCCGGTTATTGCAGACTCATATGTTGATAAGGATTTCGGAACAGGCTGCGTAAAGATAACTCCTGCTCATGATCCTAACGACTTTGAAGTTGGAAAGCGCCATGATCTTGAAGAGATCAATATCATGAATGATGATGCAACCATCAACTGTCCTCAGACGAGATATCACGGCATGGACAGATATGAGGCAAGAAAGGCTGTACTTGAGGATCTTGAGGCTGCCGGACTTCTGGTAAAGACTGTTCCGCATACTCATATGGTAGGAACACATGACAGATGTGGTACAACTGTTGAGCCACTGGTAAAACCACAGTGGTTTGTAAAGATGAGCGATATGGCTATTCCTGCCAGGAAGGCGGTTGAGAATGGAGACATCAAGCTGGTTCCGGAAAGAATGAACAAGGTTTACTATAACTGGCTTGATAATATCCGTGACTGGTGTATCTCCAGACAGCTCTGGTGGGGACA
>DGRT01000029.1 GCA_002391105.1 Lachnospiraceae bacterium UBA4381
AAGAAGTACGGTCTCAAGGCTGCACGTCGTGCACCTCAGTTCTCAAAGAGATAACGAAACTGGAAATATTTTATCAAACGACGTGTGGTATTTATACCTTACGTCGTTTTGTTTTATAGCTTATGGGAAAGTGGTTTGTTCAGATCTGGAGGGGTGTTACATGATGGATTATGAGAAGAAGGATTCTGAGGATCAGGAACTGGAGCTGAAGGAGAAAATGGAATCTGTCGGTCCTATGGTTGGAATCATGACAGGTGTATTATTATCACTGGTACTTTCGATACTGGGACCGATTGCGTCGGGACATTTTCATATAGTAGCTTTTCTGGTATCATTTTTATGCAGTTCAGTGCTCAGTATTATCATAGGGCTGTTTATTCCTGTCAAAGGAATTGCCGATACAGTCTGTAAAAAGGCGGGAGCTGATTCAAAGAAGATAGGTGGAAGGCTGCTCTGGTCTTTGATGGCAAATCTGCTGTTTACACCGATCATTTCATTTTTTATGGTGCTTATGGCATATGTCAGAAATTCCCATCTGGATTCTTCTATATCGTTCCATGTAATGTTTGTTAAGAATCTGCTGGTCAGCTTACCGGTAGGGCTTATAGTTGTAGTAATAGCTATGCCGTTTCTTCATAAGATGGCATACAAGGTTTTGAAGCTGGATTCTAAGGAGGATTAGGTTTTATGGAAATGCAGATGGAATTTATTAGAAAACTTCCAACTCCGCAGGAAATCAAAGAAGAGTACCCTGTAACAGAAGAAATCAAGAAGGTCAAGGAAGAACGTGACAAAGAGATAATGGATATATTTTCCGGGAAAAGTAATAAGTTTCTCATGATAATAGGTCCATGCTCAGCAGATAATGAAGAGGCAGTTGTTGATTATATGCACCGTCTCGCTAAGGTACAGGAGAAGATAAAGGACAGGATATTTATCATTCCCCGTGTTTATACCAACAAACCCCGTACAACAGGAACAGGCTATAAGGGGATGCTTCATCAGCCGGATCCTGAGGGACATGAGGATATGCTGGCAGGAATAGTTGCTATCCGCCATATGCATACACGTGTAGTACGTGAGACCGGATTTACCTGTGCAGAGGAAATGCTGTATCCCAGCAATCACAGATACCTGTCAGATCTGCTTTCCTATATAGCGGTAGGTGCCCGTTCTGTAGAGGATCAGGAGCATAGAATAGTTTCCTCCGGTGTAGGTATTCCGGTTGGAATGAAGAATCCTCCAAGTGGGGATATATCAGTTATGATGAATGCTATAACCGCGGCTCAGTCATCTCAGGAGTTTATCTACAGAGGCTGGGAGGTAAGGACTCAGGGAAATCCTTATGCACATGCTATCATGCGTGGCTATATAGATAATCTGGGACATAGCAAGCCGAATTATCATTATGAAGATCTGATGGGAGTATATGAAGAGTATCAGAAGAGAAATCTTTCCCATCCGGCTATCATAGTAGATACCAATCATGCTAATTCCAATAAACAGTATATGGAGCAGATACGTATTGCCAAGGATATCATTCACAGCCGTCATGTTTCTTCGGAGATAAGAGGACTGGTCAAGGGACTTATGACAGAAAGCTATATCGAGGACGGTGCCCAGAAGATAGGCGAGGGTATATACGGTAAGTCTATTACCGATCCATGTCTTGGATGGGAGAAAACCGAAAATCTGCTACTTGAGCTGGCGGAAATTGTATAGTGATAGTATAATAGAGCTTGGTTGCAAAACCAGTCGAGGATCCTGAGCAAAGCGAAGGACATATATAATATGGGAGGTATAGGGGTATGACTTTTCGTAGTTTATTTGACAGAATTGGAGAAACGGACTTAGCAGTTTCTCTTAAACCGGAACAAAGTGATGCTGATATTCAGAGGATTGCAGATCTCAGCAGGGCAGTAACTGCACTTTCTGTATTCGCAGCAGGATGTGATGATACTATTACTCTTGATGAATACATGGAGATAGATATGGCGGTCAGCTCTCTGAACAAGAAATATCATTTTTCTGATGAACTGAGATCTGAGATTCAGGATATGACAGGCAATCACAACATGACCTGGAAGGAGGTCACAGCATATCTTGATAAGCTCTCCGTAAAGGAGCTGGAAGATATGAAGAAGATTCTTATGTCTGTATTTGAAGCTTCTGATGGCGTATCAGGTGCCGAGAAGGCTGTATATGATAAGTTCACAGGATATATAGAAAGCAGATCGTAGATAAGACCTTATATATGTCTGGTATATTTCTATAGGACATCCATAACTGAATATAGGTTGTAATCTGACCATCTTACTAATCATGGTAAGAGGGTTTTAATTATATTTAAATTGTTTAACCATCCCAAATAAAGTAGAATAGAAGTGACTTGTTCGTGCGTGTCAATGCCGGATCGTGTTTTCATCGACGAAAGCGTATTTTGAAGGAGAATCATGCCGGTGACTATTACACAGTTTCGTAATTAGCTATACATTTTTGCATAGATGATTAGAAATCTGTGTACTGGGTATCATGAACAGTTAATAATATTATGTTCAGGAGGTTATAAAATGGCAAAGTACAGATGTAAGGTGTGTGGTGAGATATTTGAAGTAAAAGATGGCGAGGAGGCTGTATGTCCTCTTTGTGGTATGAGCGGAGACAGTCTGGAGCTTATAGAAGACTCGGCTCCTGCATCAGGAAGCAAGTATGCAGGAACAGAGACAGAGAAGAATCTTCAGACTGCATTTGCAGGTGAGTCTCAGGCTAGAAACAAATATACATATTTTGCTTCAGTTGCAAAGAAGGAAGGCTACGAGCAGATAGCTGCACTTTTCCTCAAGACAGCCGATAATGAGAAGGAGCATGCAAAGATGTGGTTCAAGGAGCTGGGAGAGCTTGGCGATACGGCTGCTAACCTTGAGGCTGCTGCAAATGGTGAGAACTATGAGTGGACAGATATGTATGCAGGCTTTGCTGAGACTGCTGAGAAGGAAGGCTTCCCGGAGCTTGCCGCAAAGTTCAGAGCTGTTGCTGATATAGAGAAGCATCATGAAGAAAGATATCGTGCACTTCTTAAAAATGTTGAGATGCAGGAGGTATTTAAGAAGAGCGAGGTTAAGGTATGGGAGTGCCGCAACTGTGGTCATATCGTAGTTGGTACCTCAGCTCCGGATGTATGTCCTGTATGCGATCATCCACAGAGCTTCTTTGAGGTAAATGCTGAGAATTATTAATCAGTAAATGCGGCGAATAACTAGTATAAGGAAAACAAAGTCGAGCGTAGCGAAGAACTTGTTTTCACCTGAAAAGTTACTGAGGAACCGGGTTTTATAGTCCGGTTCCTTTTAATATTGAATTATTCGGATATTTGGGCTATTATTAGTGGGCTGTAAATATCAGGCATAACCTGAAATGGTTGGAGGAAATATATATCATGGATAAGCTGAGTATTCTTCGGGATATAGCTATAGTAATAATATTTGCAAAGCTTTTTGGACTTGTGGCAAGGAAGCTGAAGGCTCCTCAGGTTGTTGGAGAAATAGTTGCCGGTCTTATACTGGGTCCCAGTATATTGAAGTGGGTTCAGACAAATGATTTTCTGACGGGTATTGCAGAGATCGGAGTCATACTCCTGATGTTCAGTGCCGGTCTTGAGACTAGTATTCCACAGCTTAAGAAGACGGGGGCAAAGGCGACTCTTATAGCCTGTTCGGGAGTATTCGTTCCTCTTGTCTGCGGAACAGTTTTATATATGTGCTTTTATGGCTTCAGCAAGGCAGGAACTGACGAATTCTTCAGAGCGCTGTTTATAGGTACTATACTTACTGCCACCTCGGTAAGTATTACGGTTCAGGCACTTAAGGAGTTAGGTAAGATATCAGACGAAGTGGGTACTACAGTCCTTAGTGCGGCAATAATTGATGATGTTATAGGAATACTGGTTCTGACGGTTGTGATAAGCTTCAAGGATCCAAGTAGTAAGATAGGGGACGTTATTCTCAGAACAGTAGGATTTTTCGTTTTTGCTATAGTAGCGGGAATGCTGCTGTATCAGGGAATGAAATGGCTGGATAAAAGGTACCCTCACACCCAGAGGATTCCCATTATCGGTCTGGCTCTGGCGTTGGGACTATCCTATATAGCAGATAAGTTTTTTGGAATCGCCGATATTACAGGCGCATATGTGGCGGGGATTATACTCAGCTCATTGGATGACTCAAAGTATATAGACAGAAAGATGGATGTTAATTCTTATATGATATTTGGTCCGGTATTTTTTGTAAGTATAGGACTTCAGACCGACATCAGATCTTTGGATATGACTATACTTATATTCTCTGTGGCATTTGTTCTGGTAGGACTGATCTCCAAGATAATCGGATGTGGACTGATGTCCAGACTTTGCGGCTACCGTGGAATGGATACTCTTAAGATCGGAGTTGGTATGATGACCAGGGGCGAGGTTGCGCTGATAGTATCCAAGAAGGGGCTTGAGGTTGGGATGCTGGACAGCCGATACTTCACTTCGGTTATTCTGCTTATTATAGTAAGTTCTGTGCTGACTCCTATATTACTTAAGCTGCTTTATTCAAAGGATGATCAGGCGGTAGCAGCAGAAAGCTAGACATGCTGCAGCCGTGGGAAGATAGCTATGCTGTAGCGATAGGTCTGCTGTATTCAGACAAAAGTGTTATGGGAAAGTCTGAGTACAGCAATAGTATTATATGTAGTATTATGGTATTTTGATATATGCAAAGAAAATCAAATGTGCTAAAATACCTTCTAGTACATTGGTCCGGTTATTCGGGAATCGATGTACCGGGTTAAAGGTTTATCTGACGGGGATGTATTTTTATTTTTATGTAGTAGAAAACAGGTATGACCAGGATGTCTGTTTATTGTTATTAGTAGTGTTTTATAATATTTTAAAATGCCTTGAAGCGTTTTGAATTATAAAATAGCATAAACAGGATGAATAATGCATGAGGGGTGTATTATGTCAGAAAAACTATATAGTGAGAATTATAAGAGGTTTATAAGAGGAGTAAGTAAAAGCGAGTATTCCATACAGGCAATAGCTGATTATACAAAGAAATCTATGCATCTGATTGCTTCGGATATGCATATAGGCAGACTGGAGGCTATCGTAAATGCAAAGCCCAATGTTATTGACAGAGTAGGATTTGACGGAAATGAACTGCTGTTTCAGTCAAAGGAAGGCTATTCACCTGTTCTTTATACGATGAATTTTACCACAGAAAGTGGTGTGTCCATCATTATGAATGCATATCCTGAAAAGGACTATGAATGGAATGATGAAGAGAAGGATGATCTGGAATTTATATGCTCTAATTTCTTTCAACTGTTTGAACGTGCCCGGCTTATAGGCATATTCAGGAGAGCAGCTATAACAGACGGAATGACGGGAGCATATAATATTACCGGATTTATACAACTGGGCAGCAGGTATCAGGCGGAAGGAACGCTGACTGAATATTCTACCCTGTTTGTCAATATCAAGAATCTTAAGCTGATAAACCGGAATATGGGTAATCAGCAGGGAGACAGTGTACTGCGTGGATTTGTAGAGAGGCTGAATGCTTATCTGCTTCCTGACGAGCTCATTGCAAGACTTGGCGGAGATAACTTTGTCATACTTGTTAAGACAGAAAGAGTACCTATGGTTATAGAATTTATGGGACCGCTCACTCTTACTGTCAATCACGAGGGTCAGCAGAAGCCGGTAGATTTATTCTTTAGAATAGGAATATGTCAGATAAATGGGGATATGGATATAGGGAAGTCCATAACTTATGCCAGCACAGCTCTTACAGAGGCAAGACGTGAAGGTACTGCTGATATTATATGGTTTGATGATGCCCTTCAGAGAAGGGAAATGGAAGCGAAGCAGACATCGTTCCTTTTTGGAAGAGCACTTACCAATCACGAGTTCAAGGTATATTATCAGCCGAAGGTAAGGCTCAGTGATAATACTCTCTGCGGATCAGAGGCTCTCGTCAGATGGCTGAGAGACGGACGAATCATATCTCCTATGGCATTTATTCCGGCTCTTGAGCATGATGGAAGTATATGTGAACTGGACTTCTATGTATTTGAGCATGTATGCAGGGATATACGTATGTGGCTGGACGAAGGTATAGAGCCTGTAACGGTTTCTGTGAATTTCTCCAAGTATCATATTAAAAATGATGATTTTGCGACAAAGCTTCTGTCGATACTTGACAGATATAATATTGCTCCCGAATATATAGAGGTGGAGCTTACCGAGTCTGCCTGCTATGAGGATTACGGGAAACTGAAGATATTCCTTGCTGCCATGAGAGAAAAAGGTGTTAAGGTTTCCATAGACGATTTTGGAACAGGGTATTCATCCCTTAGTCTCCTGAAGGATCTGATGGTAAATGTTATCAAGCTGGATCAGTCATTTGTCAAAGGAATAGATATGGATGGTGGCGACCAGAAGTCTCTTAATAATGATATGGTTGTAATCAGAAATATCGTTAAAATGGTAGATGAACTGGACATGGATATCATAGCCGAGGGCGTTGAAACGCTTGAAGAAGCAGGCTTTCTGAAAAATGTAAACTGTGATATGGCACAGGGCTTCCTGTTTGACAAACCTATGCCGCGTGATGACTTTGAGCTGCTGCTTCGTGGAGACAGGAGATATAATAGATAAACAGAAATAATGGATAAAAAGTGATTGACTTTAAGAACTGTAAAAGGTATATTGAAGGTGTCGTGTGACTGACGGATTAAAGTGGAGTTTACCACGAGGAGCACGATATGTAGATGATTAACCGGCCGTCTGGGTGAAAGCCCGGATGGCCTTTTATTTTACCTTGCCGACAGGTTCATCTAAAGAAGAGATACCTGAAGCTGGTGGTAATATCAATACAAATGAGGAGGATGAGATGAAGACAGTAGATCTTGCGCAGGAAATTGGTAGCACAAGCTATCCCGGAAGAGGAATAGTGATTGGATGTACTCCTGATGGAAAGAAAGCAGCGATTGCTTACTTTATCATGGGACGTTCAGAGAACAGCCGAAACAGAGTTTTTGTAACAGAGGGCGAAGGCATCCGTACCGAAGCCTTTGATCCGTCAAAGATGGAGGATCCAAGCCTTATTATCTATGCACCAGTCAGAGTGAGAGGTACAGATACCATAGTAACCAATGGTGATCAGACAGATACAATATTTGAAAATATGGATCAGGGAGATACCTTTGAAGAGTCTCTCAGAAATCGTGAATTTGAGCCGGACTCACCTAACTTTACACCTAGAATCTCAGGAGTGCTTCATGTAGAGGATGGCTATACATATGAGATGTCCATACTTAAGTCAAATAACGGTGATCCGGATGAGTGCCTGAGATTTACCTTCAGCTATGATAATCCAAAGGCAGGACAGGGACATTTTATTCATACATACATGGGTGATGGTAATCCGCTCCCAAGCTATGAGGGAGAGCCTACTCCTGTTGTTATTGATACAGACGATTTGGATGCATTTACAGATACTGTATGGAATGCCTTAAATGATGATAATAAGGTTTCTCTTTTTACACGTTTTATCGATATAGAGACAGGTAAGTATGAGACACGTATCGTAAATAAGAATGTGTAGAACAGCGACAAGAAAACGATAACGCATAAATAAAAAAATTAGAAAAAGTTAGAATAGATTAGAAAAGCTCAGAAAGGATTAGGAAATGAACGAATTGGAATTAAAATACGGATGTAACCCCAATCAGAAGCCATCAAGAGTATTCATGAAGGACGGAAGTGACCTTCCATTTACAGTTTTATGCGGAAAGCCCGGATATATCAATCTGCTGGATGCATTTAATGGATATCAGCTTGTTAAGGAGCTGAAGAAGGCTACAGGACTTCCTGCAGCAACCTCCTTCAAGCACGTATCTCCTGCAGGTGCTGCTGTAGGTCTTCCTCTTACAGATATAGAAAAGAAGATCTACTGGGTAGAGGACATGGGAGAACTTAGCCCGCTTGCTTGTGCTTATGCAAGAGCCAGAGGTGCTGACAGAATGTCTTCCTTTGGTGACTTCATCTCACTTTCTGATGAATGTGATGCAGATACAGCAAGACTCGTAAAGAGAGAGGTTTCTGATGGTATCGTAGCTCCTGCTTATTCAGACGAGGCTCTTGAGATCCTTAAGTCTAAGAAGAATGGTAACTACTGTGTTATCCAGATAGATCCTGACTACACACCTGCTCCACTTGAGACAAAGGATGTATATGGTGTTACCTTTGAGCAGGGAAGAAATGAGCTTGTAATAGATGATGATTTCTTCGGAAATATAGTTACTGAAGCAAAGGAGCTTCCGGAGTCAGCTAAGATAGATCTTACTATCGCTATGATCACTCTCAAATATACACAGTCAAATTCTGTATGCTATGTTAAAAATGGTGCTGCAATAGGTATCGGTGCAGGACAGCAGTCACGTATCCACTGTACCAGACTTGCAGGCGATAAGGCAGATAAGTGGTTCCTTCGTCAGTCACCTCAGGTACTAAACCTTCCTTTCAAGGCTGATATCAGACGTGCAGACAGAGACAATACCATCGATGTATATATCAGCGATGACTATGAGGATGTAATAGGTGAAGGCGAGTGGCAGAAGTACTTCACAGAGCAGCCAGCAGTATTCACAAGAGAAGAGAGAAAAGAGTGGCTGAAGAAGAATACCGGTGTTTCAGTTGGTTCAGATGCATTTTTCCCATTTGGCGATAATGTAGAAAGAGCACATAGAAGCGGTGTTCTCTATATCGCACAGCCGGGCGGTTCTATCAGAGATGATAATGTAATCGAAACCTGTAACAAATATGGCATCGTAATGAGCTTCACAGGAATAAGACTGTTCCATCACTAATTTTTAATAATTATATCAAGAGAAAGAGATTAAAGCATTTTAATCTAAGAGGTTAGTATAATGGCAAATCCAATAGTAACAATTACCATGGAGGATGGAGGAATCATAAAGGCTGAGCTTTATCCTGAGATTGCTCCTATTACAGTAAATAACTTTGTGTCACTTATTAATAAGGGCTTCTATAACGGACTTATATTCCACCGTGTTATCCCGGGCTTTATGATCCAGGGTGGTGATCCTGATGGAAGAGGTACAGGCGGTCCGGGCTACTCAATCAAGGGCGAATTCGCATCAAACGGAGTTAAGAATGATCTGAAGCATACTGTCGGAGTTCTTTCAATGGCACGTTCCATGATGCCTGACAGTGCCGGTTCACAGTTCTTTATAATGCATGCTGATGCACCGCATCTCGATGGTGACTATGCTGCATTTGGAAAGGTTATCGAAGGTCAGGAGGTTGTTGACAGAATCGCTCTTACTAAGACCGGCTGGGCAGACAAGCCTGTTCAGCCACAGGTTATGAAGACAGTTACCGTAGATACCCAGGGTGTGACATATCCTGAACCGGAGAAAATGTAAACCACAGGGTTACTATTCACGATTTATTGCATCCATAGGGAGGCGGTAGAACGTTACCTTGCAGATTTTATAAGCCTGCTTAATAAAACAGGCAGTTCAGAAGCTTTAATATTCTGAACTGCCTGTATTTTTTTTAATCATATGATTAGTAAACCCATTCACCGTTACTGTTAAGAGTATATCCATCTATTGATGTATCATATGCCATAGCGCCTGAGCTGTAGAAATAGTAGTACTTGCTGTCGATTTCCTGCCAGCCTGTAAGCATTGCTCCATCGCTGTTCAGGTAATACCACGTGCCGCCATCATTTAACCAGGTGTTGGCAAGCATACCATCATTTGACATATAATAGTAGATTCCTGTCGAACTCTTTATCCAGCCGGTGGTCAGTGCACCACTGGAATTCATATAGTACCATCTGCCTCCTATTACATTCCAGCCGGTTACCATCATTCCTTCATTATTCAGGTAATACCATTTACCGCTCAGATTTAACCAGGTGTTATCAAGCATTCCGTTGGAGGTAAGATAATACCAGTAGCTGCCGGACTTAACCCAGCCTGTTTCCATATATCCTGCGCTGTTAAAATGATAGAATTTACCATTATCATAGAACCATTCATTTGCGGGATAAGTGCCGTCTCCTCTGTCGTACCACCAGCCATTTACGCTTTCTATCCACATACCGGTATTCTTGGTGTAGGAATCAAGATGTGCGGTTCTTGGGGTTACAATAGCTGTAAAGTCTGTATATCCAAAATCGACATCTACGGAATTTACTGTGATACCATCAAGAAGCGTGGTGCTTCCGGCCTGCCATATATCTCTTTTGATGGTGGTATTATATGTATTGTTATAACGGGCAATCCATTTATATACACCTTCCAACTGGTTAAGATCCAGATAGTTCTTAGCCCAGTTCTCATTGCAGTAGATCATAGGAGTATATCCGGCAGAGGCTATCTCGTTACAGAATGTCCTCGCTATAGTTGTAAGAGTCTGCTTTCCGAGTGATGTCTGGGAGTTATCCTCCATATCAAGAGCAACCGGATAGGATATATTGTAGCCCTGAAGCTGGTCTATAACCCACTGTGCATCTGATCTGGCTTCTGAGGTTGAGGTTGCAGTGCTGTAGAAATATACTCCGGTCTGTATTCCCTGATTATTAGCCTCAGTCATATTTTTCTTGAAATAAGGATCAATATTATGGGTTCCGTGTCCGACACGTACAAAGGCGAAGGTGATGCCCTGCGCCCTGACCTTGGCCCAGTCCATATTGCCCTGATACTGGGATACGTCTATTCCCTTAATCGAGCCGGCTTCGTTAACGTTATTGGCTGTATATCTTCCCTGAGAATCAAAATACATGTAGCTGCCATCTACATATTGCCAGCCGGTCATCATGCGGCCTTCCTTATAGGCACCTGTCAGTGTAGGGTTGAAGTAATAGGTCTGATCCTGCCCATTTACGTCTTTGATGGTTTTCAGACCTTTGGATATCCTTCCGTCTTCACCCATATAATACCAGGCATCATCATATACCCAACTGTTGGTATAAAGAGTTCCGTCGGCTGCGACATATACCCACTCGCCGTCAATCTGTGACCATCCTGCAGCGTGGGAGGTTATTCCATTTAAGAATATTGCTGCCCAGACTGCAATAACTAAGACTATGAGCTTAGAAGCCCACTTGACTGTTTTTTTGAATTTCATATATATATGTCCTTTCTTTAATAGTCAGATATCTGTTTCGGGCTATAAATACCGATTTTGATACTATATACAATAATGACATCATTTCAGCATACTAATAAGGAGTCATTAATGTTACTTTTCAGACTACGGGTAAGGTTAACACGTTTTACTATAAAAAACAAGCTATAAGCATTCTTCGGGAGGTGGTTGCTATTTGGCACTTGCGCCGGATGACGTTCTCATTTTATAATAAAAAGGTGTTGTCAGACTGTGACACGGTGTGTCTGGCCCGGATTGTACTATTATAACTCTGCTATTATAAAGGATAAGAGGTGACTGCAGGCTATGCTTCGCTATGAAAAGCTGGATGATATTTCTGATGGGAAACTGTATAGTGCTGATGACGAGGCAATGCTTGGAACAAACGGATGTAAAGACTGCAGCTATTGCTGTCAGTCAGATATGGGACTTTCGATAGTGCTTACCCCTTATGATGTATATGAACTGAGCATTGCAACGGGACTTAGCTTTGATGATATGCTGGTGGGTGGACAGATAGAGATATCCATGATAGATGGACTGGCGCTTCCGCATCTCAAAATGGACGAGGGCTGCAGATTTCTGAAGGAAGGAAGATGCAGTGTTCACCGGCACAGACCGGGGATATGCAGGCTGTTTCCACTGGGAAGACTGTATCAGGACAGGGGCTTCAGCTACATACTTCAGAGTAATGAATGTATATGTAAGGACAGAACTCCGGTGGTTATAAGAGACTGGCTGGGGATAGATGATCTGGATAGCTATGATGCATTTATCAGTAAATGGCATGGCTTTATAAAGCTTGAAACCAGGAAGATAAATGAAATCAGAACCATGACCGGCTATGAGATACAGCGTATCAGTGGTCTTCCTGAGAAGGAGCTCAGGGAATATGCCGGTATAGTGGGAGATCTGGAGGATGCGGCTTCTATATCAGAAGGTGCAGAAGCCTCCGATACCTTCGACAGTAAAAAATACCGCGAAGAAAAGATGCAGGAGCTGTCATTGGAAGCGGAGGAACGTGTAGGAAATGTGATGAAGAATGTCCTCAGTATAATGTATATGGAACCTTACGCAGATAAAGATTTTTATGAGGAGTTTGGCGTAAGACTTAAAGCGTGTCTTGCATCTGTCAGAAAAGCATGACTTTTAATATATAATTTCAGGAGGTATTAGTGAAATGGAAAAACTGGGTTTTATCGGTATGGGCAATATGGGAAAGGCTCTTGCTTCAGGATTTATCAGGTCAGGAAGTATAGCGGCTTCAAATGTATTCGCATATGCACCACATAGGGAAAAGCTGGAAAAAAGTGCAGAGGAGATAGGATTTGTTCCTGTTTATACATTAAAACAGCTTGCAAATGAATGTGATACGCTGATTATGGCATGCAAGCCTTATCAGATAGAGGAGGTTCTTACAGAGATAGCTGAGGAACTCAGAGGTAAGGCTCTGGTATCTATAGCTGCAGGCTGGGACTATATGGAATATGGCAGAATCATCGACAGAAGCGTCAGATTTCAGTTTGTTATGCCCAATACACCTGCATGTGTCGGACAGGGCATGATACTTTTTGAAAAGGCAAACTCTCTTGAGGAAAAGGAGAGAGCAGAGATAAAGGCGCTCTTTGAGTCGGTGGGCGTAGTCGAGGAACTGCCATCAAGCCTTATGGGCATAGGTGGTGCGCTTACAGGCTGTGGACCTGCATTTGCCGATCTTATGATGGAGGCTTATGCCGATGCTGCGGTGAAGTATGGGGTTTCCAGAGATAAGGCATATAAGCTCGTGGCTCAGATGCTTCTGGGGGCTGCCAAGCTTCAGCTTGAAACTGAGAAGGTTCCGGCGCAGCTTAAGGATGAGGTATGCTCTCCCGGAGGAACTACCATTCGTGGAGTTGCAGCTCTGGAGGAATATGGTTTTAGAAATGCGTGCATCAAGTCGATAGATGCGATAATGAAGAAGAAGGAAAAGTGATAGAAACAGTGAAGAAAGCTCTTATAGCCATGAGTGGCGGGGTTGATAGCTCCGTTGCGGCAATTTTGATGAAGGAAAAGGGATATACTCCTTATGGAGTGACGATGCTGCTGCATAGTGAGGATACGGCATCAACCTGTGGTACGCATAGCTGCTGTACCCCGAATGATATAGAGGATGCTCGTCTTGTATCTTCATATCTTGGAATACCATTTTCTGTTGTGAATTATCAGGATTCATTCAGGGAAGAGGTGATAGAAAAGTTTATCAGCACATATCTTTCAGGGGAAACTCCCAATCCCTGTATAGACTGTAACAGATATATGAAGTTTGGAAGACTTTTTCAACTGGCGGATGAGCTGGGCTGTGAGAAGGTTGTTACCGGACATTATGCCAGAGTCGAAAAGGATGCTGAGACGGGAGAGTATAAGCTGAAAAGAGCGGTGGATGCCGCTAAGGATCAGACCTATGTGTTATATTTTCTGAGTCAGCAGCAGCTTAGCCGGCTGGATTTTCCGGATGGTGATTATACCAAGCCTGAGATAAGGCAGATTGCAGACAGGGAAGGACTGGTGGTTGCAGATAAGCATGACAGTCAGGATATATGCTTTGTTCCGGATGGTGATTATGCCGGGTTTATGGAGCGGGAGGATACGGAAGGAATACTTGCCGGACCGGGAGATTTCATCAGTGTGGATGGAAAGGTTCTGGGACAGCATAAGGGTTACTTTCATTATACTATCGGACAGAGAAAAGGGCTGGGAATAGCTGCGGACAGACCGCTGTATGTAGTCGATATAGATTCGAAGGAAAATGTGGTTATTCTTGGGGATAATGCGGATCTTTTTACGGATAAGGTTTACGCCCGTGAGTTCAGCCTGATAGCAGGTGACAGAATCTGGGGAGAATCGGATGAGATAAAGCTGAGAGTGACAGCAAAGGTGAGATACAGGTCCAAGGATATGCCGGGGGAGATAACCATAAGAAAAGATGGCAGTGCATTTATCATATTTGATGAGGCTGTCAGAGCACCTGCTCCCGGACAGAGTCTGGTTATATATGACGGTGAGTATTGTCTTGGCGGTGGTATTATTACCGGTCATAACGAGATGATTTAACATGAATAACAGTTGGTTTTTATGGAGGTATAAAGTATATGAATAAGCATGAAGTACTGGATTTTATGGAGAGGGGTGAAAAGCTTTGCAGAAGCGTGGATGTTGTAGATAAAGGCATCTATGACGAATATGGGGTAAAGCTTGGGCTTCGTGATATAAATGGACATGGCGTGCTTACCGGAGTTACCAATATTTCAAAGATTGTTTCCTCCAAGATGATAGATGGAAAGGAAATACATATCGATGGTGAGCTCTGGTACAGGGGCTACAATGTAATGGATCTGGTGAATGATTTTGGCTTCAAGAGATTCGGCTTTGAAGAGGTTGCGTATCTTCTTCTGTTTGGAGAGCTGCCGACAAAGGATCAGCTTAAGGAGTTCAGAACTGTTCTTGGTAAGCTGAATCGCCTTCCTACTAACTTTACCAGAGATGTAATCATGAAAGCACCCTCCAAGGATATAATGAACTGTATGACCAAGTCGGTGCTGACACTGGCTTCATATGATGATTTTGACGTATCTGATCTTTCCATACCGAATGTGCTTCGCCAGTGCATGACGCTCATCAGTGAGTTTCCTATGCTGGCAGCCTATGGCTACTGTGCATATAATCATTATGAGAAGGATGAGAGTATGTATATCCATCGTCCCGATAAGAGTCTAAGCACAGCCGAAAATGTGCTTCGTATGCTAAGACCTGACAAGCAATATACTGAGCTTGAGGCACAGGTTCTGGATGCTGCTCTGGTACTTCACATGGAGCATGGCGGTGGTAATAATTCAACCTTTACTACAAGAGTTGTCTCCAGTGCAGGTTCAGATACATATTCGGTCATAGCAGCCGCTCTTTCTTCGCTTAAGGGACCTAAGCATGGTGGTGCGAATCTCAAGGTTATGCAGATGATGGAAGATATCAGGGCACATGTGCCGGATTATAATGATACTGCTACACTTAGAGATTATCTTGCTAAGATAGTGGATAAGAAAGCATTTGACAATATGGGCCTTATATATGGAATGGGTCATGCCATCTATGCTGTATCAGATCCGAGAGCAAGAGTATTCAAGCAGTTCGTAGAACGTCTTGCAGTAGAAAAGCATATGGAAAAGGAATATGAGCTTTATTCCAATATCGAGAAGATAGCGCCGGAGGTTATAGCCGAGAAGAGACGTATCTATAAGGGCGTAAGCGCAAATGTGGATTTCTACAGTGGATTTGTATATAGTATGCTGGGAATACCAACCGAGCTTTATACACCTCTTTTTGCCATAGCAAGAATCGTAGGATGGTCAGCTCACAGAATCGAGGAGCTGATAAATGTGGATAAGATCATTCGTCCTGCATATATGAGTATCATGGAGGAAAGAGAGTACGTACCTTTTGAGGACAGAGACTGATAATATGGATAGAGATAAAATGTTAAGTAATCCCAAGGAAACCATAAGGGTTATACAGGAGAACGGATTTACATTTCAAAAAAGATTCGGTCAGAACTTTCTGATTGATGACTATGTTATAGATAAGATAATCAGGGCGTCAGACATAGGACCTGACAGTGAGGTGCTGGAGATAGGTCCCGGAATAGGTACCCTGACGCAGCATCTGGCTGAAAATGCAGGAAGAGTTGTAGCGGTTGAGATTGATACGAAGCTGATCCCTATTCTGGAAAAGACACTTCAGGAATATGATAATGTGGAAGTTATAAATGGCGATATCATGAAACAGGATATCGGGGCTATATTTGAAGGCAGATCCTTCAGTATAGTTGCCAATCTTCCCTATTATATAACAACTCCTATTATTATGAGCCTTTTGGAGTCAAGGGTTCCGGCAGAAACCATAACTGTTATGATACAGAAGGAAGTGGCTGACAGGATGCAGGCCTCGCCCGGAAGTAAAGACTATGGAGCGCTTTCTCTTGCTGTTCAGTATTATTCGGAGCCTTATCTTGCGGCAAATGTACCTCCCAACTGCTTTATCCCGCGTCCGAATGTCGGCTCTGCGGTTATCAGGCTAAAGATACTGAAGCAGCCGCCTGTCAGTGTAAAGGATGAGAAGCATATGTTCAGTCTTATCAGGGCTGCCTTCAATCAGAGAAGAAAGACTCTGGTAAATGCTGTAAGAAATTACGAAGGGCTGGCTTACGAAAGAGAAGAGATAGAGGATGCGCTGACTAAGCTGGGATATGATGTAAGAATCAGAGGCGAAGCTCTTGATCTGGAGGGCTTTGCGAAGCTGAGTGATGCACTTATGATACCTGCATGACATACGGATTGTTTTATTGAAAAAGCAATTCCTGTACCTATGTCATAAATATAATATAGAAGCATAAAATATACATATGAAATATACAGAAGATGAAAAATATATGCGCCAGGCCATTAGTCAGGCGAAAAAAGCAGCCGCAAACGGGGATGTTCCCATAGGCTGTGTGATAGTAAGAGAAGGAAAGGTTATAGCTAGAGGCTATAACAGAAGAAATAAGGATCACCAGAGCCTTGCCCATGCAGAGCTGATTGCTATACGAAAGGCATCAAAGCTTGCCGGTGACTGGAGGCTGGAGGACTGTAAAATGTATGTCACTCTTGAACCCTGCCAGATGTGCTCAGGAGCTATCGTACAGGCAAGGATTCCGGAGGTTGTAATAGGCTGTATGAATCCCAAGGC